>JAPULC010000354.1 GCA_027295305.1 Gammaproteobacteria bacterium | reverse complement strand
TGAAGGCGTCCACAAGGGCTGCGCAACTTCGCCGTCATTTGGTCTCGAATGTCCCCACGTCATCCCAATCCGGGTTGGGGGGGTTCCAGCATCCGTTCGTACGCTCGAGATAGAGCCGATGGATGGGAGACCCCGGTACCTGGCAGGCGAACTCGTCAGCGTGGGAGTGTTCGGTTATCGACCGCGAATCACGTCCACACCCGGCGGGATTTCAAACTCGAAGCTCGACGCCTCCAGCAGGGGATTTGCGGTGAACTCGGTGAAGTAGATCCGTGTCCTCTGGCCCAGCGCGTCGACGATCTCGAGCCGGGTGGGCTGCCTCGCGTCGAACGCAAAGAGGAGAGTCTCGAAAAGCGATCCCTCGTCCCTGGGCGTGAGCTCGAATTCGAGATAGTCCTCGGTGTCTACCTCGAGGCTAACGTCGAACGCCTTCACCACGCGCTTTATGTCCCCCGACAGCAGCAACGCGGGGGTATTCATGAGCGCATCGTCGACCGGTCGCACCGTCACCTGCTCGAGGTCCGGATCGTAGAACCAGAGAGTTTTCCCATCGGAGGTGAGTTGCTGGGCGAAGGGAGGATCGCTGATCCAGCGAAAGCGCCCTGGCCGTTGTGCGAGAACGTGCCCGCGGGTGCGCTCCATGACCCTGCCCCGCGCATCGACCACCACCTGCTCGAATGCTGCATCGAGACTCTTCAATCTCCCGAGCTCCTCGACCAGGCGCTCGGCCGCGGTGCCCACTTCCCCGATCGCCGGCGCACTTGCCATCACCCCGAACAGCAAAACCATCGCAAGTCCACGGCGTGTGCTGCTCAAGAGGTTTCCCGCTTCGGCACCAGGACTTCGCGGCTGCCGTTGGTGCTCATGGAGCTGACGACCCCCGCGGCCTCCATGGCCTCGATCAGACGTGCCGCACGGTTGTACCCGACTCTGAGCCTTCGCTGCACCGCCGAAATGGACGCTCGGCGAGATTCGAGCACGAACTCCACCGCCTGATCGTAGAGCTCGTCACCGAGCTCCGGATCGTCCATGTCCTGCAGCGCCGCGCCGCGCACCGCGGCCTCCGGTTGGATGACATCCTCGACATACTCGGGGTTGCCTCTTCTGTTCCAATCCCGCGCTACACGATGCACCTCGTCATCGCTGACGAAGGCACCGTGAACCCGAACGGGAACGCCGGTGCCTGCGGGAAGGTAGAGCATGTCACCGTGCCCGAGCAGCTGCTCGGCGCCCCCCTGATCGAGGATGACTCGGGAGTCGATTCTGCTCGACACCTGATAGCTGATGCGCGTGGAGATGTTGGCTTTGATCAATCCGGTGATGACGTCCACGGAGGGACGTTGCGTCGCGAGGATCAGATGGATGCCCGCAGCGCGTGCCTTCTGTGCAATGCGCGCAATGAGTTGCTCCACCTTCTTGCCGACGATCATCATCATGTCGGCAAATTCGTCCACCACGACGACGATGTAAGGCAATTCCGTGAGCGCGGGCGCCTCGTCAGGCTCTCCTTCCCAGAGCGGATCCGCAATGGGATTGCGACGCTTATCGGCATCGCGCACCTTGCGATTGAGCCCCGCCATGTTGCGCACGCCGAGAGCCGCCATCAGGCGATATCGCCGTTCCATCTCTCCCACGCACCACCTGAGCGCCGACGCCGCGTCCTTCATGTCGGTCACCACGGGGGTCAACAGGTGTGGGATACCCTCGTAGACTGCGAGCTCGAGCATTTTCGGATCCACGAGAATCAAGCGCACCTGATCCGGTGTTGCCTTGAACAGAATGCTCAACAGCATGGCGTTGACGCCGACCGATTTTCCCGAGCCGGTCGTGCCCGCAATCAGAAGATGCGGCATGCGTGTGAGGTCCACCACCACGGGATGCCCGCCGATATCTTTGCCGAGGACCAGGCTCAGCGGCGAAGAGGCACTCTCGTAGGCATTGGACGCGACGAGATCGTGCAGGCGCACGAGCTCACGATGCTCGTTGGGAATCTCGATCCCCACCACGGACTTGCCGGGAATGACCTCGACGATGCGCACACTCACCACCGCCAGAGAACGCGCGAGATCCTTCACCAGGCTGGTGATGCGGCTACCCTTGACCCCCGGGGCTGGCTGGACCTCGAAACGTGTGATCACGGGGCCTGGATGTACCGCCACCACTTCGGCATCCACCCCGAAATCCTTCAGCTTGAGCTCCAGCAGCCGTGACATGGCTTCCAGGGACTCCTCGGAGTAGCCCCCTCGCTCCTCGATCCCGGATTCCAACAGGTCGAGGGGTGGGACCTCGTTCGGATTCAAGGCCTCGAACAGCGGCTGTTGGCGCTCCCGCTCCGGACGCGTGCTGAGGGCGGGCTTCGAACGCGATTTAATCTTGGGAGGGTCGCGCTCGAGACGACGCTGCACTTCCATTGCGATGACTTGTTGACGCTCGCTCAGGTGTCGACGTTTGTTGCGACGATCACGCAGGTTGTCGTATCGGCGCGAAATCCCGTGTGATATTGATCCCAATCCTGTCAGGAGACCGCGGCCAAGATGGTCGATGATCCAGAGCCAGGAGATTCCGGTCATCAAGGAAAATCCGATGACCAATGCCGCAAGGGCGATGAGGGTCAATCCGGTGAGATTCAATGCCGAGAGGCTGATGGCGCTCAGCCAGCCCCCGAACAAGCCCCCAGGTCCCGCGGGTAGCGCATGATTGTCGCTGACGTGAAGGGTCAGAAGCACCGATCCGCCGAATAGAATCAACACGAATCCGGCGAGGCGCAATGCGCGCGCCAGCAGATCCCAGTGTTCCCTTTGAGGCCGCACCCAGTGCCACGCGATGAGCACCCCGATCGCGGGTCCCAAGTAGGACATGTAACCGAGCAGGCTGAACGACACGTCGGCGAGCCATGCACCGGAGAGCCCCATCAGATTTCTGGCGCCCGCGGCCGCGCCAGAATAGGTCCATCCGGGATCGTCGGGAGAGTAGGAAACCAATGCGAGAACGCAGTAACCGCAGGCAGCGAGCCACGCCAGCAGCATGGCCTCTCTCAGGCCCGGCGGTACCGCAATCTGGGAACCCTCTTGTCTAGCCATGGGTCCAATCGCACAGATACTTAGCCATAGTGTAACGGCGCGAGCAGTCAGGCACAAATATGTCGAAGAATCAGATCGTTACCCTGGGAAGGTAAAGCGGTCTCTAGGGTACTGCTGTATCTGATAGGGGACTTCGGTAAGATGTCCCGCTTTACGCTGGGATCCCTGCGGATGGCAGAGCGACCGGACAAACCCAAGGTAGTCGACGAGGTCTGGGACGACGATCGCGTCAAAAGTTTTCTGCATGCAGATGCAGACGTTCCGTGCGTGGACTTCTATGTTTTATTGAAGGCCTATCAAGGAATGCGCGCGCACGATTTCGAACGCTTCACCGGATTTTTCGTGGAAGCCGGCCGCGATCTCGACGCCCGTAACGAGCAAGGACAGACACTCGTGACAGTGATAACCCAGCATCGCCACGCCCGGCCGTTCATCGAGCCTCTACTCGCGGCAGGTGCGGCCCCCTTCACGGCAGACGACGGCGGCGCGCCCGACAGCCCTCTAGCCAGCCCTTTGGACGAAAAGCAACCGCCCGAAGGCGATGCGCCAGAGGTTGGCGCTAAGGCTGAATCATGACCCACTTTCGCGTGCTGATTCTCGGATCGGGACCTGCCGGCTGCACCGCTGCGGTCTATGCCGCGCGCGCAAACCTGCACCCCGCGATGATCATGGGTATCGAAGCCGGCGGACAGCTCACCACCACCACCGATGTCGACAACTGGCCCGGCGATGTGGATGGCCTGCAAGGCCCCGCGCTCATGGATCGCATGCGCCAGCACGCAGAGCGTTTCGAGACCGACATCATCCACGATCAAATACACACGGCTCACCTGGCCGAGCGACCACTGCGGTTGGAAGGCGACAACGACGCCTACACCTGTGATGCGCTGATCATTACCACCGGAGCGTCCGCCAAATACCTGGGGCTCGCTTCGGAAGAAAAATACAAAGGCCGCGGCGTAAGTGCGTGTGCTACTTGCGACGGATTCTTCTATCGCGACAAGCCGGTCGCGGTGATCGGCGGCGGCAACACCGCCGTCGAGGAAGCCCTCTATCTCTCGAACATCGCGAGTCGCGTCTACGTCGTGCACCGTCGTGACAAGCTGAGGGCCGAGAAGATGCTCCAGCAACGGCTGTTCGGCCGGGCTGAAGCAGGAACGGTTTCCTTTCTGTGGGATGAGGTGCTGGATGAAGTGCTCGGCGACGACGCCGGCGTCACCGGCATCCGCGTCAAATCCGTGAAGGATCAAGCGACGCAGGATCTCGACGTGCATGGGGTGTTCATCGCCATCGGCCACACCCCCAATACCGGCATCTTCGAAGGCCAGCTGAAGATGGACAACGGGTACATCATGGTCAATGGCGGCACCGCGGGCGATGCCACGGCGACGAGCGTGCCAGGGGTGTTCGCGGCAGGGGACGTTTCGGACCACGTCTACCGTCAAGCCATCACGTCCGCCGGGGTCGGTTGCATGGCCGCCCTGGATGCGGAGAAGTATCTCGACGCGCTGGAGTCGAAGGAAGCAGCAGCTTGATCGGTGGCCTGTGACCATCGACTCGCTAGACCCTGAACATTTCACCTTCCCGGACCCCGCCTCGGCTCTCGACGATCCGAACGGACTTCTGGCCGTCGGGGGCGATCTATCACCCGAACGCCTCATGATTGCCTATCGGCTTGGGATCTTTCCCTGGTACGAGGAGGGCTCGCCCATACTGTGGTGGTCCCCCGAGCCACGCGCAGTGATGCGCCCGAACGAGATCAGAATCTCGCGATCGCTCAAGCGACGCATCGACCGAGGTGACTATGAGATCAGCGTCGATCGCGCCTTTCGTGACGTGATCAGCGCCTGCGCAGCCCCGCGCCCAAACAGTGGGGGAACGTGGATCACCGATGCCATGATCTCGGCTTATTGCGAGCTTCATCGGCGTGGATACGCACATTCCTTCGAAGCCTGGCAGGACCACGAGCTGGTGGGCGGGCTCTACGGTATTTCCCTCGGGCGACTGTTCTTCGGAGAATCCATGTTCAGCCGCGCCAGCGATGCCTCCAAGGTCGCCTTCGTGCGACTCGCAGAGCTGATGGACCGGTGGAAATTTCCGCTCATCGACTGTCAGATACCCAACCCGCATCTCTCGAGCCTCGGGGTTGTGGAAATCCCACGTGCGGAATTTCTGCGGTACGTCGAGCAATTCGGCCAGCCCCCCGATCGAAGGGGCGAATGGTGCCTTTAGTCGCCTGTGGCACGGGCCATCTGGCACCCGCGAGAACGCTGTGCTAATAACCTTAGTCCCATGGACATGAAATCCCGCAACAGAGAATGTCGGACCTTTCGCACCTGAAGTTCCTGGTGACACCCCCTCATCCCTGCAGCTATCTGGAGGATCGAGAGGCCGTCACGCTGTTCGTCGATCCCACCACGAAGATGACGAACCAGCTCTACTCGGCGATGTCGGCCCTTGGCTTTCGCCGCAGCGGCAAGCACGTGTACAGACCCCATTGCGGCAGCTGCCAGGCATGCGTGCCAATCCGTATCCCGGTGGACGAGTTCCAGCCGAGGCGCCGGCACCGGCGCATACTCTCACGCAATCAGGATCTCGTCGTGGAGGTGCGAGCGGCGGAATACCGCGATGAATACTTCGCGCTCTACTGCGACTACATGGCTTCACGTCACGCAGACGGGGACATGTATCCGCCAAGCCCGGATCAGTTCCAGTCGTTTCTTCTGAGCACGTGGAGCGACACGCACTTTCTCGTCTTCAGCCGCGGTGAGCAACCCCTCGCCGTGGCGGTCATCGACGTAATCAACGATGGGCTTTCATCGATCTACAGCTTCTTCGATCCACGAGAGGAGCGCCGTAGCCTCGGTTCGAATGCAATCCTGCACCAGATCGAGCTGGCCCGAAAGATGGGCCTTTCCCACCTCTACCTCGGCTACTGGATCGAGGAATGCCGCAAGATGACGTACAAATCGGAGTATCAACCGTTCGAGCAGTATCGCGCCAACAGATGGGTCCGCATAGACGATCACACGACGAACTTGGAGTTTCCGGCCGGCAACTAGCTCAGGGGCGACAAACGGTTTTTGATCTCCACCCGAACATCCGGCAGAATTCAGCGCGCCTTGAGAGTTGCCCTAGGAGGAGAGAGCCCCGACTGATGGCGAAAGAAGAGCAGATCGAAATGGAGGGTACCGTGATGGATACCCTTCCCAACACAATGTTCCGGGTGGAACTCGACAACGGTCACGTGGTAACCGCTCACATCTCCGGAAAGATGCGTAAGAATTACATCCGCATTCTGACCGGCGATCGCGTGAGGGTCGAGCTCACACCTTACGATTTGACGAAGGGCCGGATCACGTATCGCGAACGCTGACAGCCTTCTTCTGATCCTGCACCGACTCGATGTCCATCTTCAGCTGATCATCTTCCACCGTGATGTACACGGTGCCGCCGTTCTTGGCCAGCTTTCCGAATAAAATGTCTTCGGCGAGCTCGCGCTTGATCTTCTCCTGAATGAGCCTTTGCATCGGACGTGCGCCCATTTTGTCGTCGTAGCCCTCTCTGACGAGCCAGTCGCGCGCATCTTCGTCGACCTCCAGCATGACCTTCTTGTCGTCCAGCTGCGCCTGAAGCTCGGTGAGAAACTTGTCGACCACGGTCTTGATGACCTGGGTGTCCAGCGAGTGAAACTGGATCGTCGAGTCGAGGCGGTTACGGAACTCGGGCGTGAACATCCTCTTGATGATCTCCATGCCATCCGACGAGTGGTCCTGCTCGATGAAACCGATGGATCGACGCGCAATTTCCTGAGCACCGGCGTTGGTGGTCATGATCAGCACGATGTTACGAAAATCGGCATGCCTGCCGTTGTTGTCGGTCAGCGTGCCGTGGTCCATCACCTGGAGCAGGAGATTGAATACCTCTGGATGGGCCTTCTCGATCTCGTCCATGAGCACCACACTGTGCGGATGCTTGGTGACGGCTTCGGTAAGCAGCCCTCCCTGATCGAATCCGACGTAACCCGGTGGTGCACCGATCAGCCGTGACACGGTGTGACGTTCCATGTACTCCGACATGTCGTAGCGAAGGAGCTCGACGCCCATGATGTTCGCGAGCTGGCGGCACACCTCTGTCTTCCCGACTCCGGTGGGACCAGCGAACAGAAATGATCCAATGGGCCGCTCGACGGGCTTCAAGCCTGCACGCGAGAGCTTGATCGCCGACGCAAGGGTGTCGATGGCTTCGTCCTGTCCGAACACGACCATCTTGAGCTTCTTGTCCAGATCCTTGAGCGCCGCCTTGTCCGACACACTCACCTGCGTGGATGGAATCCGTGCAATCTTCGCTATCACCTTCTCCACGTCGGCGGCGCCGATGACCTTCTTGCGTCGATTTTTGGGCACGAGCTGCTGAGCCGCACCGGCTTCGTCGATGACGTCGATCGCCTTGTCGGGCATGTAACGATCGGTGATGTATCTTGCGGCGAGCTCACTCGCCGCCCGCAACGCCTTGTCGGTAAAGCGCAAGTCGTAGTGGTCCTCGAATCGCGACTTCAGCCCCTTCAGGATCTTGTAAGTGTCCTCGATGTCCGGCTCGCTCACGTCGATCTTCTGAAAACGACGCGAAAGCGCCCGATCCTTGTCGAAGATTCCGCGATACTCCTGATACGTGGTGGATCCCATGCAGCGGATGTCCCCCGACTGCAGCAGGGGCTTCAGCAGGTTCGATGCGTCCATGACCCCGCCAGAGGCGGCGCCGGCGCCGATGATGGTATGAATTTCGTCGATGAACAGAATCGCATGCTCGCTGTTCTTGAGGTCGCCCAGCAGTGCCTTGAACCGCTTCTCGAAATCTCCACGATACTTCGTGCCCGCGAGCAATGCCCCGAGATCCAGCGCGTAGACCAGGCTGTCCGCCACTACCTCGGGCACCTCCCCGTCGACGATCTTCTTGGCGAGCCCCTCCGCAATGGCAGTCTTACCGACCCCGGATTCACCCACGAGAAGCGGGTTGTTCTTGCGTCGTCTGGACAGGGTCTGAATGACGCGCTCGACCTCGTGTTCACGTCCCACGAGAGGATCGATCTTTCCTCGGCGCGCAAGATCGTTGAGATTCGTCGCATAAGTCTCGAGCGCACTCTGAGAGCCTGTCTCGGCGCCGTCGAGATCCTCATCGTGTTCCTGTCCGGGCTCTCCGGAATCAGGCTGTCCGCCGACCTTGGAGATGCCATGGGCGATGTAATTGACCACATCGATTCTCGCGATGTTCTGCTGCTTGAGCAGATGCACCGCGGTGGCCTCGTTCTCGCTGAAGATGGCGACGAGCACGTTCGCGCCGGTGACTTCCTTGCGCCCCGAGGATTGCACGTGAAACACGGCGCGCTGAAGGACGCGCTGAAAAGCGAGGGTCGGCTGCGTCTCGCGCTCGCTTTCGCCGTCGGGGATCAAGGGCGTGGTGGAGTCGATGAACTCGTGAAGATCCCTGCGCAGCTTTTCGAGATCCGCGCCCACCGCCTTCAGCACGCTGATGGCAGAGCTGTTGTCGAGCAGCGCCAGCAGCAAGTGCTCAACGGTCATGAACTCATGACGTTTGGCGCGCGCGTTCTTGAACGCCGACTGCAGGGTAATTTCCAGATCCTTACTCAGCATGGAGTGATCTCATATTGGGTAACGTGAATGAGCTCAGTCGGTCATCTCTATGTTAGAGACCAGGGGATGTTGATTCTCCTGAGCATATTGATTGACCTGTTCCGATTTCGTCTCTGCAATGTCTCTTGGGTAGATACCTACGACCGCACTGCCCGACGTGTGCACAGTCAGCATGATTTGAGTCGCTTTTTCGCGATCCATCGCGAAGAACGCCTCGAGCACGTGCACGACGAATTCCATTGGCGTGTAATCGTCGTTCATCAAAATCACCTTGTACATCGGCGGCCGCTTGAGCTCGGGCTTCGTGGTCGCGGTGGCGAGCCCCCCGTCGCTTTCGTCCTCGCGCGGCATACGCGGCTTGTCGCCCATGGAGATTAGTTGAAATTCCACCTGCTCACCCATGCCGATGCTCAAGAAAGTGGGCTTCATTGGCCATTAATCATACCTTTCCGTGTGTACCTTGTCTCCCATCGGCAGTGCGGCTGCGCTGTAGACGTTTCTCTTGCGATTCAGCAGCTTAGATGTGATCGACTGCCTCTGCGTCGAATCGTCGAGACATCGTTTCGGGCCGCAGATGCAGTCCGAACGCGGCAAGGGTTGACTCATCGATCTCAGACGGTTGAAATTGGCGCCGCACCGCGAAGAAATCCCCTGAAGTCAAGGGGATCGAAGCTGTTCGAAAGTTGGGGACCGTGCCATGCCAACTGGTAAAGTGAAGTGGTTCAATAACGCCAAGGGATATGGCTTCATTCTTCCCGAGGAGGGAGGTGAGGACCTGTTCGTCCATTACTCGTCCATTCAGATGGAAGGCTACAAGACATTGAAAGCCGGCCAGGTGGTGGAATACGAGACGTTGAAGAGTGCGAAGGGATTTCATGCCGTGAACATTCGCGCCCTGGAAGACGCCACGGACGAAGAGGCACCACCTTCCTTGGAGGAGGAACCCGCTGCCGAGAGGGTGGCGGAGGCAAGCCCATCCGAGGCACCACAGGAAACGACGACGGAAGCAACCGAGACGCTGTGACGTCAGGGCTCGGGTGATCGATCGACTCTGAGTGATCGCCCGGGCGTCAAGGAAGATCGCACCGCCCGGAGTACGGCGGTGAGCGCGTGATCCCGATGAGGCGATCACGCAGCGGCTTCCATCGCTTTGCCATTCAAGCCTTCGGTGAGCCTTCAGCGCATCGAGAGCCTTCAGCGCATCGCAGAAATGACGGCATCGCCGAATTCCGAACACTTCAAGAGTGTCGCGCCCTCCATGAGACGCTCGAAGTCGTACGTCACCGTCTTATTGGAGATCGTCTCTTCCATGCCATCGACGATCATGTCCGCTGCCTCGCGCCAACCCATGTATCGCAGCATCATCTCTGCGGAGAGAATCAAAGAACCGGGATTGACCTTGTCCTGCCCCGTGTATTTTGGCGCCGTTCCGTGTGTGGCTTCGAACAATGCGACCGAGTCACCGATATTGGCGCCCGGGGCGATACCGATGCCTCCCACCTGTGCGGCAAGCGCGTCCGAGATGTAATCTCCGTTGAGATTCGGGGTCGCGAGCACGCTGTACTCATCGGGTCGAGTCAAGATCTGTTGCAGCATCGCGTCAGCGATCATGTCCTTCAGAACAATCCGGTTCCCGGTCTGGGGATTGGTGAACTGATGCCACGGCCCTCCATCGAGCGGCTCTGCGCCAAACTCCTCACGCGCAAGCTCATAGCCCCAGTCTTTGAAGGCACCTTCGGTGTACTTCATGATGTTGCCCTTGTGGACCAGGGTCACCGACGGACAATCCTGCTCCACCGCATGCTCGATGGCCTTGCGCACGAGGCGCTTCGTACCCTCCTCCGAGATGGGCTTGATGCCGATGCCGCAGTGATCCGGAAAACGGATCTTGGTCACACCCATCTCCTCCTGCAGAAAGCGGATGACCTTCTTCGCTTCGTCGCTGTCGGCCTGCCACTCCACTCCGGCATAGATGTCCTCGGTATTCTCGCGAAAGATCACCATGTTCGTCTTGTGCGGCTCCTTCACGGGACTTGGCACGCCCTTCAGCCATCGCACCGGACGTTGACAGACGTAGAGATCCAGATGCTGTCGCAGTGCCACGTTCAGCGAGCGGATCCCGCCACCCACCGGCGTCGTCATCGGCCCCTTGATGCCCACGAGATGCTCGCGCATCGCATCGAGAGTTTCATCGGGCAGCCACTGATCCTCGCCATAGACCGCTAGCGCCTTCTCGCCGGAGTAGATTTCCATCCACGCAATACTGCGATTTCCGTCGTAGGCACGCTCCACCGCGGAGTCCACCACCTTTTTCATGACAGGCGTAATATCCGTGCCAATACCGTCGCCTTCGATGAACGGAATGATCGGGTGGTTGGGAATGTTCAGCGTCCGGTCGTTGTTGACGGTGACCTTGTCTCCCTCGGACGGAACATTGATGTGCTCATAGCCCATGGTCTGAATCCTTCGATAGTGAAAACGGCGCGGATCGAGCCAGCAGAAAGCGCGCGAGTATAGCACCGCCATATTGGCCCAAATTGCCGGAGATCAAGTGGCGGATCGCAGATCCGGTTTGCCCGCGGAAGAGTAGCTAGTTTCCGTCCGGAAACTAGGTCCGGGGCATGGATGCCGCGCCAACCGCACGGTTAGCGTGGGAAGAAATTCGCCCGGACGGCGAATTTCTGGACGTGAACTAAGACCCCTTCCATGCGCGGGCGCGCGCACGATCGTCGTCGGTGGATCCAATCCACACCTCGCGCTCGCCGCGCTGTTCCCTCTTCCAGAAGATAGCTTCGAGCTTCAAATAGTCCATGACGAACTCACACGCATCGAATGCCGCTTTGCGGTGCCGGCTTGCAGCGAGCACGAGCACGATGGACTCCCCAGGGGTCAGGCGCCCCACCCGGTGAATCACTGTCATCGCGAGCAGCTCGAACTGCTTTGTCGCCTGATCGGCGATCCGCCGCATGCTCTTCTCGGTCATTCCCGGATAGTGCTCGAGCTCGAGCCAGCCGATGGGCTGACTCATCGGTTCTGCAGATTCACCACCGTCGGCGCGCACACGCCCAATGAAACTCGCAACGGCACCCGCCTCGGGGGCGCTCTCCAGCAATGCCTCCAGCTCGACGGCGATATCGAATGGACTCTCCTGGACCTGGATGCACAGAGTCGCCATCGATCAACCACCCGTCACCGGAGGCAAAAATGCCACCTCGTCGCCATCGCTGAGTGCCATTTCGTGCTCGACGAGCTCCTGATTTACAGCTACTCGAACCTGGGGGGAGGTCAGATGATCGCGCCATCCCTCCCCATGCTGTGTCACCAGAAATTCGATCAAATCCGCAACGGTTCCGATCTGCGCGCTGGTCACGGCTTCCTCCGCAAGGCCAAGCTCCTCGCGCAATGATGCAAAATAGCGGATCCGCAGCACGTCAGTCTTCCCCTCGCACCCAATCGCCGGACTTGCCACCGCGTTTCTCGAGCAACGCGATCTGCTCGATCGACATCCCGCGATCCACGGCCTTGCACATATCGTAGATCGTGAGCGCCGCCACCGAGGCGGCCGTGAGGGCTTCCATCTCGACCCCGGTTTGTCCGCTCACCCGACAGCGGGTTTCGATTTCCACGGCGCTCTTATCTACGTCGAAACGGAACTCTATCGAGACAGACTCGAGCATCAATGGATGACACAGTGGAATCAGATCCGAGCAGCGCTTGGCCCCCTGGATGCCCGCTACACGAGCGACTGCGAGCACGTCGCCCTTTGCATGCGCGTTTTTCTCGATCAGCGCCAGGGTATTGGGTTCCATGCAGACCCTGGCCCGGGCCCTGGCTTCGCGCCGGGTGACCGGCTTCGCACCGACATCTACCATGCGGGCATTGCCGGCGCCATCGACGTGTGTGAGCTTCGCCATGGCTTGGGACGCCTCTCCAGCAAGTGAAAGGGGTAAAATACACGTTTTACCCTCGTAGTTTCGAGCAGATGGGCACACCAGAGCGCCGGGTCGTGGTAGGCATGTCCGGAGGGGTCGATTCCTCCGTGGCGGCGTTACGCCTGAAACAGGCCGGCTACGAGGTGGAAGGCCTCTTCATGAAGAACTGGAACGAGGACGATGGGACCGAATATTGCACGGCGGCAGCGGATCTGATCGATGCCGAAGCGGTCTGCTGTCAACTCGATATACCGTTGCACACTGCGAACTTTGCCCGCGAGTACTGGGACAATGTGTTCTCGCACTTTCTGGAGCAGTACTCCCACGGACGCACCCCCAATCCCGACGTGCTCTGCAATCGCGAGATCAAGTTCAAGATCTTCATCGAGCATGCGCAGATGTTGGGGGCAGCGCGCATCGCCACCGGACACTATGTACGCACCCGGGAGCGTGACGGGAAGCTCGAGCTGCTTAAGGGCCGCGACGTCGGAAAGGATCAAAGCTATTTCCTGCATGCGGTTCCCGCCGCGCAGCTCGCGCGAGCGCTCTTCCCCCTCGGCGAGCTCACGAAGGTCGAGGTGCGCGACATCGCAAAACGCGCGGGCTTTCACAATCACGCGAAGCCCGACAGCACCGGAATCTGCTTCATCGGCGAGCGTCGATTCCGCGACTTCCTCGCGCGCTACCTGCCATCCGAGAGCGGAACCATCCGATCGGTGGAAGGCCGAATAGTCGGTGAGCACACCGGTGTTGCCCACTACACGATCGGGCAACGTCAAGGATTGGGTGTCGGGGGAATTCGAGGTGCCCAGGATTCGCCATGGTACGTCGTAGCCAAGGACCTCGCGAACAACGTGCTGATCGTAGCTCAAGGTAACGAGCATCCGGCGCTGTTCAGCCAGTCCCTCACTACCAGCGAGATGCATTGGATCAATGGCGCACCGGCCCTGCCCTTCGAATGCGCCGCAAAAACGCGCTATCGCCAGCCCGATGCATCCTGCGAGGTCGCTCGCTCGAATGACAGCGGTTACGTGGTCTCGTTTTCCGAGCCTCAGAGAGCGATCACCCCGGGACAGTATGTTTGCCTGTATGCGGATGAGGTGTGTCTCGGTGGAGGCGTCATCGAGCAAGTGGAGGCAGGGATTTGAGCGACCAGTCCGACGCTCAGGTCATCGCGCTGGCGGGTGTTTTCCAAGCCGCTCACCTGGTGAACCAGGCGGCACGAAACGGTTGGGCTGACGAGGCGGCCACGCAATCGACCCTCGAGAGCGTGGTCGCCATCGATCCACCGAAGCTAGTGGACGTCTACGGTGGCATCGAAGGTGTCAAGCTGGGGTTGCAGCTCGTGGCGGCGTTATTGCGTCGCGGCGCGGGTTCCCTGGGTCCGGAGGTCGTGCAATACGTCTTTTCCGTTGTTCAGGCGACTCGCCACCTGCGGCGCCGTTCCGATGTCGTTGAACGGCTGGGCGAGGAGCTACGCGCAGCGCAAAGCGCACTGGGTAAAGACTATGCACGTCAGGCTTATGCGGAGCGGTTGGCGCACATCTATCAGAACACCCTCAGCACCCTCGACTATCGCATCAAGATTTTCGGTGCACCGCAGTTCCTGCAACGCAGCGACATATCCGATCTGGTGCGTGCGCTGCTTCTGGGCGGGGTGCGCGCTGCGTGGCTGTGGCATCAGCTAGGGGGCCGCAGATGGCGACTGCTCTTCGATCGCAACCGCCTGAAAGCGAGCGCCTTGCAATTGTGTGCCAACATGGACGCAGGTGATGCGAGGACTCCCACATGAGAGAAGAAGTCGAGCTTTCGACGCTCACCGCGGTCTCGCCAGTGGATGGGCGCTATGCGCGGCGCACGGCGCCTCTTCGCGGGATGACCAGCGAGTACGCATTGATCGGCTGGCGCGTGAACGTCGAGGTGGCGTGGTTCAAGCACCTGGCCGGCGATCCGGCGATCGCCGAGCTTCCACAACTCTCCCCCGCGGCCAGCAAATATCTCGAGGACATCGTGACGCAATTCGACCCCGCGTCGGCGGAAGCAGTGAAGGTGCTGGAGCGAACCACCAATCACGACGTCAAAGCGGTGGAATACTATTTGAAGGAGCGCCTGCAGGGGCACCCCGAGCTGGGGCCGGTTCTCGAGTTCGTCCACTTCGGTTGCACGTCCGAGGACGTCAACAACGTCGCCTACGCGCTCATGCTGAAGCAGGCGCGCGAGGCGGCTCTTGCGCCGAGAATGCGCGCGTTGGTCGACACATTGGATGATATGGCACGAGCGTATGCGGACGCCCCAATGCTGTCGCATACCCATGGGCAAGCTGCGACGCCTACCACCATGGGAAAGGAACTCGCCGTCTTTGCTGCACGCCTGGCGCGCCAGCTCGCGGCATTCGAGCGCGTTGAGGTCCTCGCTAAATTCAATGGCGCGGTGGGCAATTACAACGCTCACGCGGTGGCATACCCGAAGCTGGATTGGCCCGCGATCAGCCGACGCTTCATCGAATCCCTTGGACTCGTTCAGAATCCTCTAACCACGCAGATCGAGTCGCACGACTGGATTGCAGAATATCTGCATCCGCTTTGTCGCTTCAATCGCGTGTTGCTCGATCTGAATCAGGACCTGTGGGGCTATATATCCCTTGGGTATTTCTCCCAGCGCAAAATCGAAACGGAGACCGGCTCATCAACGATGCCTCACAAGGTCAACCCCATCGATTTCGAGAACTCCGAGGGCAACGTCGGGATTGCCAATGCGTTGTTGATGCACCTCGCCGAAAAACTGCCTGTGTCGCGATGGCAGCGAGATCTTTCGGACTCAACCGCCCTTCGCAGCCTCAGTACGGGATTGGCTCACTGCCTCGTTGCGTTCGAATCCAACTTCGTGGGGCTCGGGAAGCTCGAGCTATCCCGTGAGCGCATGTCATCCGATCTCGAAGGTGCGTGGGAAGTTCTGTCGGAAGCCCTCCAGACGGTGATGCGAAAACACGGCATCGCGGAGCCATACGAACGGCTCAAAGCCCTTACGCGCGGGGAACACCTAACGGCACAAGGCTATCGTGCCCTCGTGGAGGCCCTCGAGCTCCCAGTGCAGGTCCGCAAGGAACTCCTGGAGCTTACTCCCGCCGCCTACACCGGTCTTGCAGAGGCACTGGTACGGCAGCGTAATTCATGACGAGCTATCAGGTCATCGAGGCGAGCTGGAGCGAGCACGAGGAGGTCCTCAAGGATATTCGGCGGCAAGTCTTCATCGAAGAGCAGGAAATCCCCCAGGCGATCGAATGGGATGGCATGGACGAAGAGGCCACCCACTTTCTCGCTTTGGACGAGGCCGGGGCATACGTAGGCACTGCACGGTTTCTGCCGTCGGGGCAGATCGGCCGCATGGCGGTGCTCCCTGCCCATCGCAATCATGGCGTGGGGCGCATGCTGCTCGATGCGGCCATCGACCACGCTCGCGCCAGCTGCTATTACGGCGTGTTCCTGCATGCACAGGATTACGTCAGCAGCTTCTACGACAAAGCCGGCTTCACGGTGGTGGGTAGTCCCTTTGTCGAGGCGGGCATTACTCACGTGAAGATGACACGCGAATTCGTGGTGAACTTCGATCCACCACAGGTGGACTCCATACCCCACCTCCATCCGGTGCGTGAGACCGCCCCCGAGGTGACTCCGGGACCCGTGCCCGAGCAAGCGATCCGACTCGAAGCCGAAGTCGAGTGTCGCGAGCAGATTCTGGCCCTTTCGCAGCAGGCGAGACGGATGATCAGCATCTACAGCCAAGAGCTCGATCCCGGTCTGTACGATGACGTCGCATATGCCGAGTGTCTGTCGCAATTTGCCCGGCGCAACGCCTACACCCATGTGCGAATCCTGATTCACGACTCCACACGCATGGTGCAATCGGGACATCGCCTGCTGAACTTGAAATACCGGCTGCCGAGCAAGATTCATATCAAGCTCGTCCCCGAGGAACAGCTCCGTGAGCAGCGCGCGTTCCTCCTCGTCGACGGGCGCGGCATCCTTTATCTGCCCAAGTTCCATGAGCCTATCGGCTTCGCGGACTACGACAACGCACCGCTGGTTCAGCAGTTCACAAACGAATTCGACGCCTTCTGGAACAGAGGCCGTGAAGATCCGAGTCTGCGCCGCCTAGCGCTTTAGCGCCGCTCTCGCTTTAGCGCCGCTCTCGCTGTAGCCAATCTGCTCTCCGCAAAACATTCCAGACGGGAATACGTTAGTTCCCGATCTTTCACTATTTTTTTGAATCGCGCTCACTAGAATGTGCGCCTTCCCGGGCTAACTGAGAAAACGATGACAGCACTGCATTTCGAAGCGAGGAAGCCACGCGAGCAACAGGTCCAAGAGCTCGAGCAAGAATGGCGCACCAACCCGCGCTGGACGGACGTGAGGCGCGACTACTCGGCGGCCGACGTCGTCAATCTGCGGGGCACCATCCCCCATCGCCATGCGTTGGCGGCGCACGGCGCCGACAAGCTTTGGGACCTGCTTCAGAACGAGCCCTATGTGAACTCGCTGGGCGCCCTCACCGGCGGACAGGCCGTCCAGCAGGTCAAGGCCGGCATCAAGGCGATCTATCTGTCCGGCTGGCAGGTGGCCGCCGACAACAACACCTCGGAGATGATGTATCCCGATCAGTCGCTTTATGCCTACAACTCGGTGCCGACGGTGGTCAATCGCATCAACAACGCGTTTCGCCGCGCGGATGAGATTCAGTGGTCGAGCGGCATCGACGACGGCATCGACTTCTATGCCCCCATCGTGGCCGACGCAGAGGCGGGCTTCGGTGGCGTCCTCAACGCGTTCGAGCTGACCAAGTACATGATCGTGGCCGGCGCCGCAGGCGTGCACTTCGAAGACCAGCTGTCGTCGGTGAAGAAGTGTGGGCACATGGGTGGCAAGGTGCTGGTGCCGACCATCGAAGCCATTCAGAAGCTCGTAGCGGCGCGGCTCTCTGCCGACGTGTGTGACGTTCCGACCATCATCATGGCCCGCACCGATGCCAACGCAGCCGACATGATCACTGCGGAAATCGACGAGCGCGACCGTCCATTCATCACCGGCGAGCGCACCGCCGAAGGATTCTGGCGTACCAAGTCGGGACTCGATCAAGCCATCGCGCGCGGGGTGGCCTATGCCCCCTACGCGGATCTGCTGTGGTGTGAAACGGCGGTTCCCGATCTCGATGAAGCCAAGCGCTTCGCCGAAGCCATCAAAGCAGAGCATCCGGGTCAGCTGCTCGCGTACAACTGCTCGCCCTCGTTCAACTGGAAGGCACATCTCGACGACGACACCATCGCCAAATTCCAGGTGGAGCTGGCAGCGATGGGCTACAAGTTCCTGTTCATCACCCTCGCCGGCATCCACAGCATGTGGTATGGCATGTACGACCTCGCCAAGGGTTATGTCGAGCGTCAGATGCCGGCGTACGTCGAGCTCCAGGAGAAGGAGTTCGAGGCGGAGTCTCGCGGCTACACCTTCGTCAGCCACCAACAGGAAGTCGGCACGGGCTACTTCGACCAGGTGGCCGAGGTGATCACGAGCGGGCAGTCATCCACGGGTGCGATGACGGGATCGACCGAGGAGGCTCAATTCCAGACGCGCAACTAAGGAACCCGACGAGTCGTTTGTCGAGCGGTTTTGTGGTGTGGGAGCGGCTGCAGCCGCGAATCATGGCGTTCGCGAGTCGAGGCATTCGCGGCTGAAGCCGCTCCCACCGCTCCGTTGGAGATCCGCTAGATTACGAACAGATCCACGAACTCGTGCACCGGCGTTGCCTCGAGTCGAGCACGATCGTTGCACAGCGCAAAGATCTCCTCGACGCGTGGTGCGGGGAAGCGCGTGGCGAGGTTGCGCCGGAATTTCTGCTCGAGCAGCGGGATGCCTTCCTGTCGGCGTCTGCGATGCCCGATGGGATATTCCACGGCGATCTTGTCGGTGGAGGTGCCATCTTCGAAGAAGATCTGGATCGCATTGGCGATGGAGCGTTTGTCGGCTTCGTGGTATTCGTGGCTGTAGCGTGGATCTTCCTTTACCACCATCTTCGCTCGCAACGCGTCGATTCGTGGATCGCTTGCGACGTCGTCCTCGTAGTCCTCTGCCACGAGATCCCCTTTCAGCAATGCAATGGCGGTCATGTACTGCAGGCAATGATCTCGATCCGCCGGATTGTTGAGCTTGCCTTCCTTGCTGATGATACGAATGGCCGACTCATGGGTCGTAAGCTCGACGCGTTGGATCTCATCGAGGCGTGTTGCAACCAGCGGATGAAGCTGGACTGCCGCCTCGACGGCGGTTTGCGCATGAAACTCCGCCGGGAACGAGATCTTGAACAACACGTGCTCCATGACATAGGAGCCGTAGGGGCGCTGGAACCTGAACGGTTCACCCTTGAACGACACATCGTAGAAGCCCCACGTGGGCGCGGTGAGTGCGCTCGGATACCCGATCTCGCCCTTCAGCACGAGCAGCGCCAGACGCACCGCACGGCTGGTCGCGTCCCCTGCCGCCCATGACTTTCTGGGCCCGGCGTTGGGCGCGTGACGATATGTACGCAAACTCGACCCATCTATCCAGGCGTGGGACAACGCGTCGACCACTTGATCGCGTGAACCACCGAGAAGATGCGTGGCTACCGCAGTGGAAGCCACCCGCACGAGCACGACGTGATCGAGCCCTACCCGGTTGAAACTGTTCTCGAGCGCGAGACAACCCTGGATCTCGTGGGCCTTGATCATTGCGGTCAAGACCTCGCGCATGGGCAATGTCGGCTTCCCGCATGCGAGAGATTGCTGGTTCACGAAGTCGGCCACCGCGAGAATCGCCCCTAGATTGTCTGAAGGGTGCCCCCACTCCGCCGCGAGCCAGGTGTCGTTGAAATCGAGCCAGCGAACGATGGCGCCAAGATCCCAGGCTGCCTTAACCGGATCGAGGACGAACTGCGTCCCGGGCACCCGCGCTCCTCGCGGAACCATCGTCCCGGGAACGATGGGGCCGAGATGCTTCGCACATTCTGGAAATCGCAGCGCCAGCATCCCGCAGCCGAGTGTGTCCATCAGGCACAGGCGTGCGGTGTCGTACGCTTCGTCGCTCTCGATGTCGAAACTCGTCACATAATCGGCAACGTCGCGCAGCACGCCATCAGGCTCTGGGCGCACGTTCAACTCGACATTGGTGCTCATCCGCGTTGCTGGATCGGCGTATAGGACCTTGGCGGGGGGCCGATGTATTCGGCACTCGGACGAATGATGCGATTGTTGACCCGCTGTTCCATCACGTGGGCGGTCCACCCCGTGACGCGCGAGCACACGAATATGGGTGTGAAGACCTTGGTCGGTATTCCCATGAAGTGGTATGCCGCGGCGTGGAAAAAGTCCGCATTGGCAAAGAGCGATTTCTCATCCCACATCGTCTTCTCGACTGCACACGACACCGGGTAGAGCAGCGAATCGCCGGCTTCTTCACCGAGCTTCTCGGCCCACGCTTTGATGATGGCATTGCGGGGATCGGAGGTACTGTAGATCGCGTGTCCGAAGCCCATGATGGTTTCCTTGCGACTCAGCATGCCCTTGACCGCTTCGACTGCGGCTTGCGTCGAGTCGAACTGCTCGATCAATGCCATGGCGGCTTCGTTTGCGCCTCCGTGCAGTGGACCACGCAATGACCCAATGGCACCCGTCACACAGGAAAACATGTCCGACAGCGTCGATGCGCACACACGGGCGGTGAAAGTCGACGCGTTGAACTCGTGCTCGGCGTAGAGAATCAGCGACACGTCCATCACACGCTGATGCATCTCGGTCGGGGGTTTGTCGTGAAGCATGTGAAGAAAATGACCTGCCACCGACTCGTCATCGGTCTCGGTCTCGATGCGCTTGCCATCATGCGAGAAGCGATACCAGTAATTGATGATCGACGGCAGAGCCCCCACGAGACGGTCCGCCACCTCGCGTTCGCGCGAAAAATCACCTTCCGGCTCGAGATTTCCCAACATCGAGCAGCCTGTGCGCAAAACGTCCATCGGATGCGCGGACGCAGGAATTCGCTCGAGCACCTCCTTGAGCTCCGCGGGCAATGACCGCAGCCCCTTTAGCTTCTTGCGATAGCTCGCAAGCTCGGGCTCGGTGGGCAACTCGCCGTTGAAGATGAGATACGCCACTTCCTCGAACGTCGAGTGCTCGGCGAGCTCCGAGATGTCGTAGCCACAGTACGTGAGTCCGGTGCCGGTCTTGCCGACGGTACACAGTGAAGTCTCCCCCGCGGTCTGACCACGCAGCCCGGCGCCCCCCAATGGCTTCTCAACCATGTTGCTTCCTCCCCTATTTGTTGTCGGCGAACAACTCGTCGAGCCTTTGCTCGAATTCGTGATAACCGAGAAACTCGTATAGATCATCGCGCGTTTGCATGAGTGTGAGCACGTTCTTCTGTGTGCCATCGCGACGGATGGCTTCAAAAACACTCAGTGCGGCCAGGCTCATTGCCCGAAATGCCGATAACGGGTAAAGCGCCATACGGATGCCAACGCTTCCGAGCTCCTCCAATGTGAAAAGCGGAGTTTTACCGAACTCCGTGATGTTGGCGAGCACCGGAACTCCCACCGCATCGACCACCTTGCGATACATGTCGAGCTCGGTCATAGCCTCCGCGAATATCGCATCCGCGCCGGCCTCTGCGCACGCCGATGCACGGTCGATCACGGCGTCGAAGCCTTCAACGGCCAAAGCGTCGGTGCGGGCCATGACCATGAAGTTCGGGTCGGTCTTCGCATCTACGGCCGCCTTGATCCGATCCAGCATTTCCGGCAATGGCACGATCTCCTTGTTGGGACGATGACCACAACGCTTCTGCGCTACCTGATCCTCGATGTGCACTCCCGCCGCCCCTGCGCGGATGGTTTCACGAATCGTGCGTGCAATGTTGAATGCGCCGCCGAATCCGGTATCGATGTCTACCAGAAGCGGCAGGCTCGACGCGCCACTGATGCGGCGGATGTCCTCGAGCACATCGTTCAAGGTGGTGATCCCGAGGTCGGGAATGCCATAAGACGCATTGGCGACCCCGGCCCCGGACAGATAGATGGCTCGATAGGCAACGCGCTCCGCCATGATCGCGGAGTACGCATTGACCGTGCCTACCACCTGCAGCGGCTGCTCTTCGGCCAATGCTTTGCGAAACCTCGAACCCGCGCTTTCAATCGTCATCCGGCTCTCCCGTCTCGGGGTTTCCGTAGCGTTTCACGATGTTCTCCCGCGCGCCGGCGATGTGGCGCCGCATGAGCATCTCAGCGAGCTCACCATCGCGTTCCCGGATGGCCGTCACAATGCGTCGATGCTCTTCCAGCGCCCTTTGGGGTCGGCCCTCATAGGCGCTGAATTTGTATCGGTACATGCGTATGAGGTGATACAGATCCCGGCCCAGAATCTGTGCCAGCACCTCATTGCCGCTCGCGAGTGCAATGCGATAGTGAAAGTCGCTGTCATATTCGGGCTGAAAATAGGCCCTGCCTTCCCGAAGCTCGGGAAACGATGCATGGCGCTCGAGCAGCGCCTCGAGCCCGTCGACCTCATCGGGCTCCATCTTCTCGGCTGAGAGCCGGGCCGCCATGCCCTCGAGAGCTTCGCGAACCTGATAGATATCACTTAGCTGATCCACCGTCAGGGAGGTCACCCTGGCACCGATGTGCGGAGAGAATTCCACCAGACGACGTGCTTCGAGGCGGCGGATGGCCTCCCGCAGAGGGCCCCGGCTGACCCCGAACAAGCGCGAGAACTCCGGCTCGCTGATCTTGCTCCCCGGGGGCAGCGTGCCCGCCACGATCGCGCTCTGGATGCGCTCCAACACCTGCTCGGCGAGGGTATCCTTTGTGCGTGCTTCAGCCATGGGGCTCAATCTGTCGACAATTAGGCCGAAATAGGAGCGTATTCGGCCTTCAAAGGCCAGTCAACGCCTAAATTGTCGACAGGCGGTGTCGATCTGCTCCAGAAGACGGTCATAGGAAGCCACAGACGGATATTGGCGATGTTCCCGGGTGATGTGGTCGGGGGCGCGGAACCAGATTCCTGCATCCGCCTCCTCCAGCATGGGAAGATCGTTGTACGAGTCCCCGGCCGCCACCACCTGATAGTTCATCCCATGGAAGGCCTTCACGGCGCTGCGTTTGGGATCGTCCTGCCTGAGCCGATAGCCGGTAATGCGACCTTCGCCGTCCACCTCGAGGCGATGGCAGAGAAGTGTCGGATAGCCGAGCTGTGCCATGAAGGGCATGGCGAACTCGTAGAAGGTATCCGACAGGATAGCAACCTGATAGCGCTCCCGTGCGGCGTCCAGAAACGCCCTGGCCCCTGCCAGAGGCGCGAGCCCGGCGATGACGTCCTCAACCAGCGACAGGGTCAGGTCATGTCGCGAAATGGCCGCCAGGCGATGCTGCATGAGCTCCCGGTAGTCCGGAATTTCCTGCGTGGTGACCCTCAGGTCATCGATACCGGTCCTATCGGCCACTGCTACCCAGACCTCCGGTATCAGGACCCCTTCGAGATCGAGACATAGCACATGCACGCTAGCGGCCCCCAGCGTCCAGGCACCGAACGAACGTATGTTTCACGGGAAACTTATTCACGCGGCTTATAAGCATGAGGTATATCCGCAGAATCCAATATAAGATTTCAATATGTTGTGTCGTAGCCCTCGAGCTGACACAAGACCGTACATCCTTAAGCATATGACAACTCGTTATTTTTTCGTCTCTCCTCAAATTGGTATGTTAGCGGTCTCGACATCCAATGGTACGTCCGTTCGACATGGTGATCAGAGACCCACAATCCCTCGCCCATCGACTCGAGGATGCCCATCCGCAGTCGATCCTGCGACAGGCGTTGGACGGCGGCGGACGGGTCGCTATTTCGTTCAGCGGCGCGGAAGACGTGATTCTGATCGACATGGCGTGCCAGGTCGCCGACCACGTCGAAATATTCTCCCTGGACACCGGGCGCCTGCATCCGGAGACCTACCGGTTCATCGAGCGGGTGCGAGACCACTATGGCGTGGACATCGAGCTGATGTACCCAGATCAGGAGGCGCTCCAGGCGTTCACGCGCCGCAAGGGGCTGTTCAGCTTCTACAAGGAGGGTCATCAGGAATGCTGCAGCATCCGGAAGATAGAACCGTTGCGTCGCAAACTGATGCAGCTTGACGGCTGGATCACCGGGCAGCGGCGGGACCAGAGCCCCACCCGTCATCACGTGCCCGTCGTTCAGACCGATACGGCGTTCTCTACCGAACAGCACGGCATCCTGAAGTGGAATCCCCTCGCAAACTGGTCATCCGGCGAGGTCTGGGAATACATCCGGGCCAATGACGTCCCGTACAACGAGCTGCACGACCGCGGTTTCCTCTCCATCGGCTGCGAGCCCTGCACACGGGTGGTCGGGCCTCATGAGCACGAGCGAGCGGGTCGCTGGTGGTGGGAAGAAGCCACCCTGAAGGAGTGCGGCCTGCACGCCAGTAACCTGGAGCAGCCCGTACGCCTCGTGGGATGAGTCGCCATCCACGAGACCCGGGTGATCCCGGCGTGCCCTCGAGTCCGTCGCAAGCGCGCTGCATCACGTTGGTCACAAAGATCCTCGCCGATGGCTCCCCGTGTCCGAAATGTGCCGATGTCGAGGCGCGCTTGGAAAAATCCGGCCAGATCCAGCACATCGATCGCGTGGTAATCGCCGACGAGCGCGACCCCCGCTCGGAAGGCATGATCATCGCAGCGCATCACGGTGTGACCCGAGCCCCGTTTTTTCTGGTCCAAGAAGACGGGGACACCCGCGTCTATACGGTGTATTTCAAGTTCGTCAAGAGTGAGCTCGGCGCGATTACCTCCCCCCAGGAAGAAGCCCGCGAGCTTCTGAACGACAACCCCGACCTCGACTTCATTTAGTTCCGGAAATTGCCGTCCTGGCAATTTCCTCTGACGGCAGCCTCACGGCTGCCGCGGTATCCATGCCGCGGATCGAGTCCGGAGGGAAACTCGCTAGCGAAGCGGCAGCGCGACTTCCTCGAACAGAGCATCCCGATCCATCTTGTTCTGACATCCCAACACCTCGGTGACGAGCTCACGGTCCAGATGCGGTGCAAACAGCTCTACGAAATCGTACATGAACCGGCGCATGAACGTGCCCTTCCGGCAGCCGATGTGCGTCATGCTCTCTTCGAACAGGTGGCCCGCGTCGATGCATTCCAGGTCACGGTCGATCTCCGGATCGTAGGCCATCGCTGCGATGATGCCGATGCCAAGACCGAGACGCA
>JAPULC010000353.1 GCA_027295305.1 Gammaproteobacteria bacterium | reverse complement strand
GTCATTTCCAGGATGGTGGAGAAGGCCCTGGGAATAGCTGAACAGATCCAACGTGGTGAAGTTCCATTGGATATCGCGATAATAACGGAATTAGTATCGAGGCAGCCCACGGGCACGGAGGCTGGACTGCTTGATTTTGCCTGGACTGTTTTAGTCATCTCATGGTTCATAGGTATTGCCGACTCATATAGAGTCGGTCGCGTACAAGGCAAATTCGACGTGGCAGATGGCTAACATATTGTGACAATCGGTTTGACAAGGCGGCCAGGGCGTTAGGTGGTTGAAGCGACCTGGTAAGTCGTAGGATACAACAGAGGGGTATATGGCCATGTTCATGAGTCGGTTTGTAGGCGAGACATACGCGCTCATGCGAATCGTTACCGGGTTCCTTTTCCTCTGGCATGGTTCCCAGAAGCTCTTGGGCTTCCCGGTTGCCGCGCCAGAGGGGGCGCCTGCGTTCGTGATCTACGGTGCGGGATCTATCGAGCTCGTGGGGGGTGTGTTGGTGTTTCTGGGGCTCTTCACCCGGTGGACTGCGTTTGTATGCTCAGGGCTGATGGCATTTGCGTACTGGTTCGCCCACGGATTCAACGCAGTGTTTCCGCTGGTCAACCGCGGAGAATTGGCTGTCCTGTACTGCTTTGTATTTCTATTCATCGCGGCCAACGGTGCGGGAATGTGGAGTTTGGATGGCGTGCGCGACAAAGCAGCGGCCTAGCAGGGGGTTGCAGTCGAGCTTGGACGTTACGAGTCTGGTGTTCTGGGGCGGGTATTCAGGCTACTTTGCCGACCCGGACGATACTGGGAGGTGGCATGGAATCCGCATTTGTAGCCTGGGATTGCGGCTTATGCTTTGACCGGCGTTGCGCTCGCGTTCTCCCGCTCGCGTAGAAGGACATAGATCGAAGCACCTACGATGGTCAAGATCACAAAAATAATACCGATCACGTTGACCGAAGGACTAAGTCCGAAACGCATGCGCGAGCCGATCTCCGTGACCAGCGTGTGTGACCCGCCGATCGAGAATATGGTGGTGTTGTAGTTTTCGAAGGACTGTAGAAAGGCGATGAAACTCGCCGTCAAAATCGTCGGTTTCAGAAAGGGAATGGTGATCCGCCGGAAAACCTGCGCGTGGGATGCGCCGAGGTCCATGGCCGCCTCTTCCAGGGTCACGTCCTGACGTTCGAGCCGGGCCATGAACATCAACATGGTAAACGAAGAAATGTAGGTGGTCTGGGCTATGGCCGCCGTGAACAACCCGCCGGAAACTCCGCCCGCCCGCCAGAAAATCAGTGTTGAAATTCCCAGGATAATGCCGGGCGTCAGCAGCGGGGATACCATGATTCCATATAACAGACCGTTGTAGCGAGAGTCGAGGCGGGTAATCAGAAACGCACCCGCAAGACCAAGAGGCAGTGAAACGACGATGACCCCCGTCGCGATCACGACCGAGTTGATCAGACCCTGCCACATTCGCGTATCTTCTGCCAGAACCCCAAACCACTTGAGGGTGAACCCCTTCCAGACAGTAACCGAAGGTGGTGAGAAGTCGTTGAAGCCTGCGGCTACCATCAGGATCAAAGGCAGGAACATGTAGGCAAAGAAGACCACCATATAGATGTTCAGAAGAACCCGGCTACCTTGCCCGAAGGCGGGCTGGGACCTACCACTCACTGCGCGATGTCCCTGATGCCGACCTTGAACAGCCGCATCATGAGATAGATGAAGACGATGCATGCTACCAATAGCGTAAACGCATAGGCCGAGCCCGCATTCCAGTTGTTGGACTCGAAAAACTTGTTGTAAATTAGCTGTGTAAACCAGGGTTCGGCGGTACCGCGAGTCATGATGTAGGGCACCGCATAGGAACCGGCGGAAAGCATGAAGGTCATGATGCAACCCACCGCGATGCCCGGTTTGGCATGTGGCAAAATGATACGCCGGTGGATTTGCCACATCGGCGCACCCATGTCTCGTGCTGCCTCGACCTGCGAAAAATCGAGTGTGTCTACCGTGTTGTAGATAGGAAACACCATGAAAAGGACGTAGGCGTAGACCATGGCGACAAAGACCCCAGCGCCGCTCTCGAGGAACGGTACGGGCTCGAATCCGAGAGCGCCGATGAGATAGTTGGCCACTCCGTTGTAGTTGAGAATCATCAACCAGGCGAAAATTCGCAGCAATTCGTTGATGGAATAGGGAATGATCAAACCGAGCATGAGGATCGCGGCTTTGCCGGGAGTCGCCAGCTTTGCCACGGTATAGGCGATGGGGTAGCAGACAAGAAAAGCAATCACCGTTACCGCCACGGAGGCGAGAATGGTCTTCAAGAAGATGAGGAGATGGCTTTCGCCCATCATCGTGTAGTTTCGGAACGAGTAGACCTTTTTCGGCGTCGACTCCAGAGCTTCGAGCTCGCTGATCAGGGTCTGTTTCTCGGTGATCCGGGCCTCGATCCCGGCAATTTTCTCATCGCGATTCGAGGAAGGCTCCAGCGCTTCAGCATCGCTTCTGTCAAAAGACAGCATGTCGATATCGTTGTAAAGCCTGTCAATGTCGAAAGAAATTACGACGCCGTCGCCGCCACGATCCTTATGCCAGAAGGACTGCTCCACCATGATCAATTGCGGCCCCACGATCATGCCGGCTATCCAGATACCGGCTAGCACCAGGATTACCGCGCTCATCACCGGGCCGAATGCACTCAGCAACTTATTCATCCGCCATGTCCCCAGCGGGAAGAATCATTGCGTCTTGCGCGGCGAAACCAATGACGCACTGCTGGCCAGGGTCTTGGGCTGTCCTATCAACGTTCGTTAGGTGCACCGAGAAGATCTGCTCGTTGCGTCGAAAGAACAGATTGACGAAGGGCCCTTCGAGATCACGACGCTGAAATTCCACATCGATCTCATTGTCCAATCCGTTGTCCTCGGAAAGGATCTGCATCTTCTCCGGGCGAACGAACAATGTGGCCTCGGTGCCCACCGCGAGGCGTTGCGGATTGTCCCCGCGCAAGACACCACATTTCGTTTCGATGACTGCAGTGCTCTGCGCCGCTTCGATGATGGTTCCCTTGAAAATGTTGTTTGCACCGACAAAGGTGGCGGCGAAGGCGGTGGCCGGTGCGTTGTAAACGGCGTCGGTTGTAGCGACCTGTTCGATGGCACCCGCTTTCATCACCGCGATGCGATCTGACATGGTCAGCGCCTCGCCCTGGTCGTGAGTGACATAGACGAACGTTACGCCGGTCTTGCGCTGAATTTGGCGAAGTTCCGAACGCATGTGCTGGCGCAACTTCAAGTCCAGCGCCGACAAGGGCTCGTCTAGTAACAAAACCGCGGGTTCAACCGCCAAAGCTCGAGCCACCGCAACGCGTTGGCGTTGCCCGCCCGAAAGCTCGTTCGGCATCTTGTGGCTTTCGTCACCCAGGGCGACGAGATCGAGCAGCTCTTGCGACTTTTTCCGACGTTCGTGCTTGCTCCAGCCCCTCATCTCCAGCCCGAAGGCGACGTTCTCCCAGACCGTCATCAGTGGAAACAGCGCCAGGTTCTGGAAAATGAGCGCGGTGGGCCGCTTGTGGGGACCAACCCCCTTCATGGATTTCCCACCGATTTTGATGTCTCCGGATGTTGGCTCTAGAAATCCGGAAATCATTCGCAAAATGGTGGTCTTGCCGCAACCCGAGGGGCCGAGTATGGAGAAGAATTCTCCCGCGCCGATTTTCAGATTGGTGGGTTGGACGACCGTAAAGTCGCCGAAACGCATCGATACGTCCACCAACTCTATGTCCAATCCCTGCATGGTGTCTCAACAGCCTCCCACCACTGTTTTTAGAGCACGGTCATTTTTTCAACGTATTCCTGGCGAACGCTCGAGAACCAGGGGGTGAGCATCGGCCACCACCACAAATTTTCAATGGCGCCTTTCGGATAGGCGATGTCAAAGGCCATCTTGTTTGCCTCTGATAAATGCTTGTCAGATCCAACCGCGGCCGAGTTGTAGCCTGTGTTGTTGGCGTGCATGGCGCCGATTTCCGGCGTCATTAGGAAGTTGATCAGTTCATAGGCCTGATCCACATTTTCAGCGCCAGAGGGAATTGCCATGGTGTCCATCCAGGCGAGCGCGCCTTCGTTCGGTGCGGTATACACCCATTTTCTATCCACATCGTTGTGCAGCCGGATGCCGGTGGTATCCCAGGTCTGGCCAATGGTGCAGCCAGAATCGGTAAAAGCCGATGTCGCCTCGGTAGCATTGTTCCAGAATGCGCCGATGTTCTTCTTGTATGGCTTCAGGAATCTCAGGCACTCATCGAAGATGCGACGGGTGTCGGCTTCGGATCTGTAGAGATCCATGGCGCGGTTGGATGGCACCTGCCCGGTGGAGTCCAGATAGAGTGCCAGCGCGACCATCATGGATTTCTGACGACCCGCCACCTTGCCCTCCAAGCCGCTACCCCACAGGTGGCCATAGGACACCTCGCCGGGTTCAATGCGGTGGGCGGAACTGTCGTAGGTGATCCCCTCG
The DNA here is from genome assembly GCA_027295305.1 of Gammaproteobacteria bacterium. GTDB lineage: Bacteria > Pseudomonadota > Gammaproteobacteria > Pseudomonadales > Azotimanducaceae > JAPULC01. The sequence continues at coordinate 7,266 of JAPULC010000353.1, read as the reverse complement.
GTACCCCAGTTGAAAGGGATCAGGTGTCGCTTACCGCGTTTGGCCGCGCCAAGGCGAAGCGAGCTGCGCCACAAGGCAGACTGAATTTGATCGACCTTGAGGCGTGACTCATCGATTTCAGAGAGAAGTTCTCCTTCGTCATAGTCCGGGCGCGTGTCGACAGAGGGGAATATCAGGTCGAAACCTTTGCCGCCGGCGGCGCGGAGCTTGTTCTGCGCTTCTTCGTTGGAGCCGTACGTGGACAGGTTGATTCTGATGCCGGTGTTGTTCTCGAACGCCTTCTTCATGTTGTCCTGAATGTAATCGCCCCACGCGAAGACGTTGACTTCACCCGAGGAGGAGCCAAGGGATTGCCGAATAGTGAGGGGCGACGCGGCGGCAATGGCACCAGCGGCTACCCTTTTCAGCAGTTTGCGTCGGGTGATATTCTTGGGCATTGGGGAATAGTACCTCTAAGACGGCCCTGCACGTGCATTGCGTCGTTGGATCGGCAAGCGTCACATGCGTTACTTGGACGAACAAGCCATAGCCCGCGTTCTGCGCATGGAGGAGCTGATTGCGGTTATGCGCCAGGCGATGATCGACTTCTCGCAAGGTCGAATCGTACAACCGACGCGCCAACTATTCGAAGTCAAACCACACGGCGGGTTCTTCGGAAGCATGCCCGCATCCAGCGCCAGTACTTTGGGTGCGAAGCTCGTCACTTTCTACCCGAAAAATGCGGAAAAAAATCTACCCACTCACATGGCAGTAATAGTGCTCTTCAGGCCTGAGACCGGTGAACCCATAGTGATGATGGATGGGGGTTTAATCACCGAGATGCGAACCTCGGCTGTAACTGCGACCTATGTTGACGCCGTTGCTGCGCCCGATGCAAAGACGCTCGCAATCCTCGGCGCTGGCGCGCAGGGTAAGAGTCACGTTGAGGCCCTGTCGCACGTTCGCGAGTTCGATGAAATCCGCATCTGGAATCGTACGCCGGAACGAGCAGAGAAGCTCGCTGAGCAGGTGGGTGGCGAGGCCATGTCGCGCGAGGAAGCCGTACGTGACGCGGAGGTTGTTATCGTGGCTACATCCGCCACCGAGCCGGTTCTCGACGGGGAATGGCTGAGCCCCGGAGCGAAAGTGGCAAGCGTGGGTTGGGGAGGATCAGACGGCGGGGAGCTCGATGCCGCGACAATGTCACACATCGTAATCGTCGATTCGCGAGAGGGGACGTTGGCTGACTCTGGAAACATACGGCGGTTCAACGCCGACATTTACGCCGAACTCGGCGAAGTCCTCGACGGTACTCGGCCAGTAGAACCCAATGCGACGGTCGTCTTCGATTCAGTCGGAATGGCATGTCAGGACATTGCTGCGGCAACGCTGGTATACGAGAAATTGATGGAATGACGGCATTCTGTCGTAACCGATGCATGGGCGGGCGACGCGGTGAACCGTGCGGTGATGCACACCGAGAACTCGCCGGACGTGGTCAACATGAGGCAGGATCTCTACCATAGGGTGGAGATGCCGGCTGCGGACTCGTGATGGCGATTGGGCAACTACTCAGGACCCATAAAGGGGTTCAGCTAGCCGAACTGGTAGCCGTTTTCCTAGCGGCCTTTGCCGTCATCTCCTTCGTCACGCCGTTCGCAGGAGAGAACCCACTCGCGCATCGGGCTGTCGTCTGGGTTGCCAATGTGCTCATTGGGGTGTAGAGGATCCGTGAAGCTCACCAGCCAGCTCTATGTCACCACGCGCGATGAGTGGCGGGCATGGCTCGCCGCGCACCACGAAACCGAGCGCGAGGTCTGGCTCATCTATTACAAGAAACATTCGGGAAAGCCGAGAATTCCCTACGATGATGCAGTGGAAGAAGCGTTGTGCTTTGGATGGATCGACAGCATCGTCCAGCGAATCGACGATGAGCGGTTTGCACAGAAGTTCACACCCCGAAAGAACACGAAGCGCTGGTCGCCGAGCAACCTCGAGCGGGTCCGGCGCCTGATCGGCAACGGTCTCATGACGGACGCGGGTCTGGAGAAAATCGATCCTTCCGTGACCCACCAACCGCCGCCCGTGAGGGCACATGAAGACGAGAACGAAGTGCCGGAGTTTGTCGAAAGGGCGCTCAGGGCGAACGCGCGCGCGTGGAAGAATTTCAACAGTCTCGCGCCCTCCTATCGAAGGCAGTATGTAGGCTGGATTGCGTCGGCCAAGAGAGAGCAGACTCGGGTCAAACGACTGAGTGAGGCGATCGAGCTTCTCGAGCGGAACCAGAAGCTTGGGATGAAGTGACACGACTGGCCGGCATATTGGGTGTTACAGGCCGCTGGATCAGGCAACTGAGTCAGCCCTCCAGCTGGCGCAGCGGCAGCGACGTGCGATAGATCAATCGCTCGAGGGCGAAGCTCGTCTGCACCGTATCGACCGACTCTATCTCGAGCAGCTGATCGCGCAGGAATCGATTGTACTGCTCGAGGTCGGCGCTCACGACACGCAGCAGATAGTCGTAGCCCCCCGACATGGCGTAGCACTCCATCACTTCCGGCAGATCGCGCACACGTTCCTCGAAAATACGCGCCTCGTTCTTGCGCTCGCGAACGAGCTTCACCTCCACGAAGGCGTTGACCGGGAGGCCTGCGCGAGCCTGGTCGAGGAGCGCAACGTAGCCGGCGATCAAGCCCTCGCGCTCGAGCTTATGCAGACGCCGCCCGCAGGGGGTCGGGGTAAGGGACACTCTTTCGGCCAGCTGCACCACGCTGATCCGGGCGTCGCGCTGGAGCTCGTCGAGCATGCGCACATCGATACGATCTAGTTTGTAGGCCATATCCCTACCAATTCGCCTAAATTTAGTGAAACACTGCGTAACATAGTAGATGCATAGTGATATTTGAAGCAATGAGCTCACATTCCTTATCTAAAATGCTAAGGAACTAGGCGAAGGATTCGAACGTGCAGCTGCCCCACGGAACGACGCTTCCACCCCATCTCGCGAAATACGTGGTCACCCAGAACGTGGATGCATACTCACCCGTAGACCACGCGGTCTGGCGCTTCATCACGCGCCAGCTGCTGAGGGTGCTTCGCCACCGTGCCCATCGCAGCTACGCGGACGGCTTCGAGCAAGTCGGCCTCTGCACCGATCACATCCCCTGCATCGCCGACCTGAACGAGCACCTGAGTCGATTTGGCTGGGGCGCTGTGCCCGTGAGCGGTTTCATCCCCCCAGCCATCTTCATGGAATTCCAGGCACGGGGCGTGCTGCCGATTGCGACGGCCATGCGCACGATGAGCCACATTCCGTACACGCCGGCCCCGGACATTGTCCACGAAGCGGCCGGCCATGCTCCGATGCTGGTCTTGCCGGAATATGCGCAATATCTGCGGAACTATGCGGAGGTTGCGCGCCGGGCGGTGATCAGTCGCGAGGATGTGTCGCTCTATGAGGCGATCCGCGTGCTGAGTGACGTCAAGGAGCAGACCGAGTCGACACCCGAAGAGATCAAACAAGCCGAGGCCAATCTAGAAGGGGCGAAGCGCGGGGTGAGTTTCATCTCGGAAGGGCAGCAGCTTTCGCGGCTTCACTGGTGGACGGTGGAGTATGGATTGATCGGTTCACCTGACGCCCCGAGGATTTTCGGCGCCGGGCTCCTGTCTTCCATCGGTGAGTCGCAGAGCTGCCTGCACTCTGCGGTAGATAAACTCCCGCTCTCGCTCGAGTGCATCGACTACGGATACGACATTACCGAGCCGCAGCCCCAGCTCTTCGTCACCCCCGACTTCGATTCCATGAACGAAGTGCTGGAGGCGCTGGCGGTCACGATGGCTTATCGACACGGTGGACGTCACGGGCTTCTCGTTGCGCGCTCAGCAAAGACCGTCAACACGGTCGAGCTCGACTCAGGGCTCCAGATGGCCGGCGTGCTCGAGGATTTCGAGCTCGACGACGGCGATCGACCTTCTCGGCTCCAGTTCGCTGGGCGCACGCAGCTCGCATACGGCGGCGAGGCCTTCAGCGAGATCCAGACAGCCGACGATGGATTCATCGCGCTGCTGGGCAATCTGCGAGACGGCGCATCGCGTGACATCTTGAACCGTGTCGACATCGCAAGGGCGGCGGTGGGCAGCGAGCTCACCCTCGAGTTCGAATCACGCATTGCCGTGCGCGGCAGGCTGTGCGGTCTTGTGGAACGCATGGGTCAGCCGTTGATCCTGAGCTTCGATTCAGCCTGTGTGTTTCGCGGCGAGCGCGCGTTCTGGACGCCTGGCAGCGGCACGTTTCATCTTGCGGTCGGCGAACGTGTGCGCTCGGTCTTCGGCGGGCCCGCCGATCGCGAACGTTTCGAGGAGCAGCGCCGGTTTACGCCGCACGCTGTTCCAGCGCGGGAACTCACTGACGAGGAGGCCCGATCGCAGCGTTTCTACGCGGCGGTGCGCTGCTCGAGAGATTCCCCGCGCAAAGAGCAGCATCGTCAGCTTCAATCATTGATAGAAGAGTTTTTGAGCGCGCGGGACGGCGAATGGCTCGCAGGGGTCGAGCTGCTGGAGCTTGCTGCATCACACGGGCTTTGCATTGCGGATCAGCTTGCCGATCTGCTTCGTGCCCGGGACTACGGAAGTGCCGAGCTCAGCGCCGCTGTCAACGCCGCCATCGAAGACGCCTCGATCTCCCGCGCCGGTGGGCGCGCATAGTCGGGAAGGAGACAACGCTCATGCATGCACGCAACCAGGGCACCCAGATCCACTCATCGGACAATCCGCTTGGCACCGACGGATTCGAGTTCGTAGAGTTCACGAGCGCCCACCCCAAAGAGCTCGAGCATCTGTTCGAGCAGCTTGGATTCGTCGCGGTCGGGCGTCATCGCAGCAAGGACGTGATTCATTTCAAGCAGGGCGACGTGAACCTGATCCTCAACCGTGAGCACGACAGCCAGGCGTCGCGTTTTGCCGACGACCATGGGGCTTCCGCCAATGCCATGGCATTTCGAGTAGAGGACGCAGCGCACGCGTTTGAGCTCGCGCTGCAGCGTGGCGCCACGCCCGTTCAGCAGCCGGTGGGTCCGATGGAGCTCAACATCCCTGCCATTGAAGGCATTGGGGGGCTCGTTATCTATCTCGTGGACCGTTACGGCGCGCGCAGTATCTACGACGTGGACTTCGAACCGATCGAAGGACATGCGGATACGCGCGGTGTCGGGCTTACCTACATCGATCACCTCACCCACAACCTCTATCGCGGTAACATGGACAAGTGGGGGCGCTTCTACGAGGACATCTTCAATTTCCGCGAGGTTCGGTTCTTCGACATCGAAGGAGAGGTGACGGGTCTCGTGAGTCGTGCCATGACATCACCATGCGGCAAGATCCGCATCCCGCTCAATCAGTCCTCTGACGATCAGTCCCAGATCGAGGAATTCCTGCATCGCTACAAAGGGGAAGGCATTCAGCACATTGCGCTGGGCACCGAGGACATCTATACCACCGTGGCGGCGCTTTCGAAGACTGGGATTGCGTTTCAGGACATTCCCGATACGTACTACGATGAGGTCGACGCACGCGTGGCCGGACACGACGAGGACCTCGATCGCCTTCGCGCACAGCGCATTCTGATTGACGGCTCCCCGGAGAAAGGCGAAGGTGTGCTGCTGCAGATCTTCACGCAGGACATCATCGGTCCGATCTTCTTCGAGATCATTCAGCGCAAGGGCAACGAAGGTTTCGGTGAAGGCAACTTCCAGGCATTGTTCGAGTCCATCGAACGCGATCAGATGCGCCGCGGCGTTCTGAAGAAATAGTAACGAAGCGTCAAGAGACACATCATCGGAGAGACGAGATGAGCGGGCGGCGTTGGATATCCTTTCCCCGCGTTGAAGGGCGTGCATCACGCCAGGCCCACGCGGATCTGCCGGACGGCACCTACGAGCGTGAACTCGGGCGTGAGGGCTTTTCCGGTCCTGCCACACAGATGTACCACATGCATCCGCCAACCGCGTGGAGCAACTTCGAGGGACCGCTGAAGCCGCGGGCTTTTGATCTCGCTGCGATGAACGAGGCCGCGGCATCGCCGTGGGACGCGAAATCGGTGCTCACGAACGCGCACGTCGAACTCGGATTCTGGCGACTCGATGCGCCCATGCCGCGTCTTGCGCGCAATGCCGATGGCGATCAGCTGCTATTTCTGCACGAGGGTGAAGCGGAGCTTCACTGCGACTACGGACACCTCAGCCTCGTGAGCGGAGATTATCTGGTACTGCCGCGGGGGACGCTTTGGCGTCTCGAGCCTGCGTCGCCCTTGACGGTGCTCATGATCGAAGCAGTGGGCGGTGCATTCGGCCTGCCGGACAAAGGCATGGTGGGCGCTCACGCGGTGTTCGATGCGGCGATGCTCGACGTTCCCGAGATCGACGATGCGTTCGAAGATCAACGCAGCGAAGACGAGTGGCTGGTGGAGATCAAACGCGAAGGCGAGATCTCCATCGCCACCTACCCGTTCAATCCGCTGGATTCGGTCGGATGGCACGGTGATCTCGCGCCGGTGCGGTTGAATGTCAAAGACATTCGCCCCCTCATGAGCCACCGCTACCATCTGCCGCCGTCGGCCCACACGACCTTCGTGGCGGATCGCTTCGTGGTGTGCACCTTCGTTCCACGTCCGTTCGAATCCGATCCAGGTGCACTCAAGGTCCCGTTCTTTCACAGCAACGACGACTACGACGAAGTGATCTTCTATCACATGGGCAAGTTCTTCTCGCGCGACAACATCCATCCGGGCATGCTTACGTTCCATCCGGCGGGGTTCACTCACGGACCGCATCCGAAGGCGTTGGAGAATGCGTTTGCGCCGAAGGCCAGCGCGACGGACGAGTATGCGGTGATGATCGACGCCCGCGATCCCCTTCGGGTGGCGGACGATGCGCGCGCCGTGGAGTGGGGGGATTACGTCAAGAGCTGGCAAAGCTGAGCAATGCGTGAAGCTCGCGAGCCTGCGTCCATCCACGGAAGGTGAACTCTCGAGCATGTAGCGGTGAAGCTTTGGCTCTCTCCCCGGGGACATGCCAGGGCCAGTCGGCGTAACGACTGCTACCGGGCCACGAGCGGACGTGAGCTAATTAGTTCCTGTCCCGAAATTCGCCATCCGGCGAATTTCCTCCAACGCTGCGGCGAAGCAAGTTCGCCTTCATCTTGGTGGTCTCCCACCGCGCTCCCAGGCCCTTGCTTTTTGCTGCGCGTTCTTCGGTTCGGTAAGAGGGCTCCGCAAAAAGCGGTCCTGCTTACGCC
>JAPULC010000352.1 GCA_027295305.1 Gammaproteobacteria bacterium | reverse complement strand
GTCCGGGTGCCGATCGAAACACCCGAAGGGTGGGTCGGCCGCGTCGTCGCCAATACCGCAAGCGGCGAAGGCCGCGGAATTGGCGAGACCCAGATGTCCGTCGGTACGCAGGATGAATACCGGCCGGCCGCCGCCGGCCCGATCGAGCTCCGCCAGCGTCGCATAGCCGCCGCTCTTGTTCTCGTTCAGCCGGTAGCCGAGAAACCACTCACCATCGGCCAGGCCTTCGCACACGGACTCGATGCGCGCGAGCAGCGCCGCGCGGGATTGAATGGTTGCGGGACTCAGATCCTGCCAGCGGGCGAGCCGGGCCGCATAGGCGTCGGGATGGCAGTGGGAATCGACGATGCCGGGAATGGCGGTACGTCCCTGGAGATCGATTACCCGTGTGTCCGGTCCTTCCAGGGGCGCGAGGGCGTCGAGCTCGCCCGTTGCAACGATCCGCCCGTCACGCGCCGCCAATGCGGATACGAAGCGTCCCGTCTCATCGAGGGTCGCGATATTGGCATTCTTGAGAATCAGATCGGCGTGCAGTGCGGTCATGGGGCAGCGGTATTCAGCTCTTCGGTTCCAGGCACGTCGCACGCTTCTGCAGCTTGCACAGATTGTAGCTTCCGTACACCGCCCACAATCGCATCATATCCTGCACTTCGCCCCAGGATGAAAAGTTCGAAGCCCGCAGGGCCTTGCCCCCGACACGATGGTCGACGCCGGCCGCCAGCAGTTCGCCGGTAATCGCATCCGTTACCTTGAACTCGATTTCCGCTTCACCGACGAAAGCCGGCTTCCCGGTGATCGCTTTGTCCAGTCCCGACAGCACCCGGGCCACCGGCACCACCGTCGAGACGACGTCCATCACCACATGGGATTCTTTGAGCTTGGTGAGTACCACCTGTACTCGTAGCGTATCGGGCTCCGGCGACGTCACCATGTCGAACCCCTGCTCCTCCAGATGCTTGTAGATGGCCTGGTAGAAATAATTCATCATCGCCTGGGCATCGTGAGAGGAAATGCCGCCGCGCCTGGACTCATCCCCCCTCCACAGCATGACCGGGTCGAGCAGAATCCTACCGTAGGACGCCCAATCCGCGTCCGGGCGAAGGTACCTGCGCTCGGCCTGCTTGTCGTCACCCTTTACGAGCGTCGAGTAATCGCCGAGAAAGCCCGAATAGTTGACATTTCGATCTCGCGTCGTCTCGGCACAACCGGCAATCGAAATCGCCAGCACCGTTGCCATCAACCCTGTCCCTCGTATCATGGCATCCTCCTCTCCATCGAGTTGCCGTCTACGCGATAGCGTCCAGCGCCACCACCAATTTCTCTACCTCATCCAAGGTGTTGTAGTGCACCATGGAGAAACGCAACACACCCTGCGCCGGGTCGATGCCCAGAGCATCCACGCAACGATAGCCGTAAAAGTGACCGTGCCCCACGCAAATACCCTGGTCCGCCAACCGCGATGCAATGTCGGCAGGATCACGCCCCGCCACGGTAACGGAAAAAGTTGCCGCCCTCATGCTTGGATCACTGGTGTCGCGACCAATGAGCCGTATGTCCGGACGCCCGGAAAGATAGTCCAGCACGCGCACCATGAGCGAAGCTTCGTGCTTCTGGAACAACCCGTAGACTTTGTGGAGCCGCGTTCTGAGATCGTTGTCCTCGGCGCCGAAATGATGGGTATAGAGAGATTCGAAATAGTCGACGATACCCGCCATGGATGCCGTGGATTCATAGCTGAGCCCGCCGGGGTGAAGCATCTCTGGAACGTTGCCTTCGTGGAAAAAATGATTCTGATTGTCGGCCACTTCGATGTGCTCACGCTTCGCATACATGACACCGAGATGCGGACCGTACATCTTGTAAACACTGAAGAGATAGAAGTCCGCGTCCAGAGCCTTCACGTCCGGCAGCTGATGGGCGACGGTGGCGACGCCATCGATGCACACCATCGCGCCCACCGCGTGGGCTTTGGCGGTGATGGCCCGAACATCGTTCACCGAGCCGACGATGTTCGACACGTGGGGGAAACAAACGAGCCGGGTACGCTCGCTGAGGAGCTCGTCGAGCTGTCCCAGGTCGAGATCGCCGCTGCGCGCATCGATGCGCCACTCGCGGACTTTTACGCCCGAGTCGGCCAGGCGCCGCCAGGCACCGCCGTTGGCCTCGTGATCCTGGTTGGTGACGACAATCTCAGAGCCCGGCGCCAGCAGGGGCGCCAGCGCGTGCGCCAGCACGTACACGTTGAGCGTGGTGGATGGACCGATGACGATCTCGTCGCAATCCGCATTGATGGCTTCCGCCATCAGAGCTTGCGCGCGGTCCAGGCGCTCGCGGGCACTGCGCGACGAGGCGAATTGCCACCCCGGCTGACACTGGCATTCGCGCATGTATGCATCGAGCGCATCGATGACCTGACGCGGCGCGTAGGAACCGCCGGCGTTCTCGAAATACACTTCACCGCTGGACAGCGGGGGGAAAAAGCTTCGACAAAAATCGACGTCAAGGCACGTATCCGGCATCAAGTTCACTCCCGGGACAATGGATTCATCAAATCACCGCTTCGATCAGATATGGCCCTTCGCTCGCGAGACCGGCACGCA
>JAPULC010000351.1 GCA_027295305.1 Gammaproteobacteria bacterium | reverse complement strand
TGTCTGTCGGTGGACCCAGGATTCGCCTGGAAAATCTAATGATCAGAGGCGCGTCCTATGGAAAGGCGGCGTCGTCTCGGCAGCAGTGCCGGCGGGACCGTTGCTCTTCAACATCGAGTTCAAGACGTCACCGGATCCTTGTCAGAACAACCTCGGCGCTAACCCTGCGGTAGTCAAGAACTGTATCGCCAAGACCAGCGCGAAGATGGGGCTTCCGGTCAGCGATCTGACGCTCGAAGCCGTCTTCGAGTATGGCGTGACCGCGCCGGGCTGTGACACCCTGGATCCCTACATTGTGTTCCGCAGGTAATTTCGCACGCAATGGGGAACACGCCGGGCTTCATGCCCGGCGTGTCTGCGTCCTCGTCATGCGGCCGGCAGCAGCTCGATGGTCTTCTGCAGGGGCGGTACTTTCTCCACGACCGAGATGGCATCGTGGCGCACGTGATCGTGCACCATCTCGTGGTGCACCATCTCCTCGGTCACCGTGCCGTTGTCGAGGCATTCACGCAGCAGCCCGAAGAATAGATCTTCCTGGCGCTTGTCGGGATGCGAGCGGTAGTGCCCGAGAAAGGCATAGTCCCCGAAGATTTTGCGCCGTGTCCATAGAAGCCACCCGAGCGGCGGAAACGGCTTGAACTTGTCGGCGGGCACGAAGTCGATGGCCAACCCCGCCTTCCAGGGCTGTGTCCAGCGATGTGTGGTGTGGAGCAGCTTCGTGCGCTTGTTCAGCACGTCGAGATCATTCCAGCAATTTTCGAACAACCCGATCGTGTCGCGACTTTCATAGTCCAACGTGATCCATTTCTTGTAGTCACGCTTCTTCTCGAACATCTCGTTGAACTGCTCCTCCACCTTCCAGTGGGTGAGCTTCGAGTTGTCGAGCAGCATCACGCTCGACGCCATCGGGCCGTTGATGCTGCGGCTTCGTTTGTTGCGGGGCCGACACATGATGGCTTTGCCCTTCATGTCACGGGAGAGAAGCTCCCACACGTCGCCGACCGCAAAGACGTCGGGGTCGATCACCACCGAGCGGCCCTCGTATCCCATGAGCTCCGGTGGCATGAAGCGCTGGGGCGTAAACGACTGCAGGTCGTTGTTGCGCCATACGCGCGTCACGCCATTGCGTAGAAACAGCTGCCCTTCTTTTTCGAGGAAGAATTTCTGGTCCTTGTGCTCGATGAGCTTGATGTCGAATTTGTCTTTGTTGTCCGAGAATCTCCTCAGAGAGTGCGCGCCGACGATGGCACCTAGAATTTGCTTGTGGTTGACGTGGATGAACACGCATGGCTTCGGACCGCCCGTTCCGATATTGGCCATCGATACCTCCTGTATTGGGATGTTCGCGGTGGCGGTAACTTAGACGTGCTATCGGAAGTGGATCTGATTGAGATCAAGGAATTCTGGGGCCGCTACGATTGCTGAATCCAACGACGAAGCGCTTGTTCCACTGTGGAAGCGGCCAGTGGTGCGGGAATACTGCTCGACCCGACTCGCGAGGGGTGGCGCGAGATACCTGGAGGAAGGGATACCACTGCCAACTACGGGGCCCTTCCAGGCGGCGAGACAGCCCTCGCGCATCCCCGGAAATGCGGGTATTATTCGCGCCCTCAGAGATGCCCTGCGATTCACTTTTCCTTCTCTCAGTCGTACCGCCCCTGCCTCCCGGCAGCCCGCGATACCCCTCAGCGATCGAGTGATCAGGGTCACGGCCGTACCCCGGCTGGGCCGCATCCGGCCACGCGACATCGAGCGACTTGTGTGTTTGCTCTCTCCTTGTCGAACTCTCAAGCAAGCACACCCATAGAGATGATGCATGAACATTTATGTAGGTAACCTTGCGTACAGCGTTACTGACGCAGAGATCAGAGAGGCCTTCGAGGAATTCGGTGACGTGGCCGAGGTCAACCTGGTAGAGGACAGAACGACGGGGCAGTCCAAGGGATTCGGGTTTGTCGAAATGCCGAACAATTCCGAGGCGGACACGGCCATCAAGGCGCTGAATTCAACTCAACTCAAAGGTCGCGCCATCAAGGTGAATCAGGCCAAGCCGAGGGGCGATCGTCCCCAGCGTCGCGCACGCTACTAGACTCGCTTGTTTTAAGAGTCGGGGTGCAAGTCATTCCGACTTTTCTTTCTCTTGATCCGCAGAGAAGCCGGCCGGGGCGGTTGTGTCCCGGTGGTCGGGAGCGTGGTCAAACCTCCCCGTAACGTTCGATGGTTTCGCTCCAGGCGAGTGCGTCCTCGGGACCCGAGACCCCGGTGGCGAGTCCCGCCATGGCATTGACCGGCACGAGCAAACGCGTCACCCCGATCGATGCGAGCTGCGGTATCGTCTCCAGATCCTCGGGTAGACTCGCGGTGATCTCGATGGCCTCGGGATCGCGCCCGTGCTTGATTGCTGTGGTTCTCGCCAGATTGATGAGCTCCTCCGACGCCCCGCGAGCCGGGAAGAAACCGTCCCCGAGGCGTCCAGCGCGGCGCGCCGCCGCGCGGGAATGACCGCCCACGATGATGGGCACGGAGCCTTGTGCGGGTTGGGGCTGGCAATAGGCCGAATCGAAATTCACGTAGTCCCCGTGGAACGTGGGGGCTCGAGACGTCCAGAGTTCGCGCATGGCCGCCACGTACTCGTCGGTGCGCGGCCCGCGGTCATCGAACGATGCGCCGATGGCGGCAAATTCCTCCGCCAGCCAGCCAACGCCAATGCCAAGCAGCACCCGACCGCCTGACATGTGGTCTAGGGTTGCCACCTGCTTGGCGGTAATGACGGGGTTGTGCTGGGGCAGAATCAGAATCCCGGTGGCGAGACGGATACGCGATGTGGCGGAGGCGACATAGGCCATCCAGATCAACGGGTCCGGAAGCGGAAAGTCGTCCATACCGCCGGCCATCTTGCCGTCGGGTGAATAGGGATAGGCGGACTCGTAGCCGCCCGGCACCACGGTGTGCTCCACGGTCCATGCCGACTCGAAGCCGGCTTCCTCGCCGGCCTGCACCAGCTCCACCGCCCGGGCGGGGTTCGTGTAGCGACCTGTGTTGCAGTAGCGGAGTCCGAATTTCAAGGCTGACCCCTCCGATTCCCACCATGGCGCCCGCAGGATATGCGGCATGGCGCGAAGGTACCAGGCCCAAGAACGCACGCTGAATGATGGATGTCCTGAATTGGAAGCCCTCCCGAATTCGGGTCGGTAATACCAAAGGGCGGCGGACATTTCGGAATTTCCCTCTGGTGATATGCTCGGATGCTTGTCGGGTCCGGAGGAGGGCATCCATGTTCAGACGCATCGTTCTCATGCTCATGGCCATTTGTTGCACTGATGACCTTCTGGCGGCCGGCCTCGATCTCTCCGGTGTGCGGAGCGTAGATCTGACCTACACCTACGACGAGAGGACGCTCTACTGGCCGACCTCTCCCACGCGATTCGAGCTTACGGAGCTCGAGCACGGTGAGACGGAGGGTGGTTATTTCTATGCATCGAACGCCTTCTGCACGCCGGAGCACGGGGGTACGCATCTCGATGCGCCGTTGCACTTTGCCGAGGGTGGGCTCAGCAGCGCGCAGATCCCGATCGAACGTTTGATGGGCCCTGGTGTCGTGATCGACGTGGCTGCAAAAGCTGCCGCGGATCGTGACTATCTGTTGTCGATTGCGGACGTTCACCAGTGGGAGGCGAAGCATGGGCCCATCCCAGCGGGCGCCATGGTGTTGCTCCGAACGGGGTGGGGAAGGTTCTGGCCCGATGCGAAGAGTTACCTCGGCGATGACGCGCCGGGAGACGCCAGCCGGCTGCACTTTCCGTCCTACGGTGCGGAAGCGGCAACATTCCTGATCGAAGCGCGCCGGGTCGTCGCATTAGGTGTAGATACGGCGAGCATCGACTATGGACCGTCAGCGGATTTCGTGGTCCATCGCATCGCCGGCGCTGCAAACGTGGTCGGGATTGAGAATCTCGCCCGACTGGAGCTGGTGCCCGAGACGGGCGCGTGGATCATCGCGCTGCCGATTAAAATCGGCGCAGGCAGTGGTGGACCGGTGCGCGTAATTGCCCTGATGCATGAGTAGCCGGTGTCGGCTTCCGATGACGGCTCGAGGAGAGTGGCGGCCACGGTGCACTCGATTGCCTTTCGTACCAAAGGAGAAAGTCGCATGGCAGACGCAATGGAAGGTTATTCGGTTCGTGCGTTCACAGGGCCTCTAGCTGAAGGGCGTTCGGTTACGCACGATGTGTACGAGCGAGGCGAAGGACCACCGATCGTGATCATCCAGGAGATGCCAGGCATCGGGCCGCAAACCTTGCGTCTGTCCGAACGATTCATCGATGAGGGGTTTCGCGTGGTGCTGCCGCATCTGTTTGGCCCCCTGGGTCGTGTCTCCACGCTGGGCAATGCCGTGCGTGTGTTTTGTCTGCGTCGCGAATTTCACCTGTTTGCCAAAGATGCCTCTAGCCCGATCGTCGATTGGCTGAAGGCGCTCTGCCACGATGTACGTGATCGCGAAGGTGTCGATGGCGTCGGCGTCATTGGAATGTGCCTGACCGGCAACTTTGCGATTTCGCTCATGGCTGACGACAGCGTGCTGGCAGGTGTTGCCTCGCAACCCTCGCTTCCTTTCTTCGATCAGAGCGCGCTTCACATGAGCGATGAGGAAGTCATGCGCGCTACAGCGCGGCTCGACGAACAGGGGGCGATGATGGCACTGCGATTTGCCGGGGATAAGGTCTGCACGGCTGCGAAGTTCGATGCCATTGCCCAGCGCTTCAATACCGAAGACAAGCAGCGCATCCACCTCAAGACGCTTCCTGGAGACGGTCACTCGGTGCTCACGTTGGACTTCTCCGATGAGGACGGTCATCCGACTCGCAACGCGCTCGATGAAGTGCTGCGATATTTCACCGACAAGCTGCGCACCCCCACCGCCGTCTGAAGCGTAAACGGCACCCAGATCCGATCCCGCGGGCGTGACGTAGTCGTCATCACGTGTTAATTCACGCGAATCAGGCCGCGGATTGGGGGTTTGTGGGCCCCGTCCATAGCGCGGCGGCTGGGGTTGGCTATCCTCTTATATAGTGATGGGAGATGCGTCGAGAATGGCCAAGAGCCGGCTGATTTCAGGGTGGATTCTGGGCTGCGTGCTTTTGAGCGCGTGCTCAGCCCAGAGCCCCCCTGAAAAGGGCTCGAACGAGCTCGCCGCGCTCAGCTATCTGCGCAAATTCCAGACAGCCAATGCCCAATACCAGTCCGAACACGGCCGTTATGGGAGCTTGACAGATCTCTTTCGAGACAGCTCCGGCAGTTTGATCGACTACGCGTTCTTCATGGCCTGGGATGGCCACGAGGAATCGCGACCCCTGTTTGGTTATTTGTTCGCGAGCATCGACCCCGGCTATGCCTCGGAGCGTGGGAAGGTGGCACGCGCTGGGCTCTGCGCGTATCCGTCCGAACCTGGACAAAGCGGCGATCTCATTATCTGCACGCTGTCCAATGCGGATGGACCGGCGTCAGAGCCCGTCAGCGACTCCAGCAGTGACTCCGGCAATGACTCCGGCGATGAGGAGTGGCGACTCTACGTCGCAGAAGCCGGCAAGCTGCGACATCCGCTGCGCTCCTGGCCGTCCGAGGCGGAGCTCGCAAAGTCATTCGTGCGCCTGAACAGCAGGTCACCTGAACAAGGCATCGCTGACGCGCGCCAGAAAGTGGCGGGTGCAGTGGTCGGCGGCTGACCAGGTTGTTCTAAAAGTGTCTGGCTGCAGGCCTACCACCGCCGCGCCTCAAGCATCGTCGTCCACTATGCTCATCGCGTCCTGAGTCGCATCGGCAGGTGCCGCAATCTCCACCACCCTTTCCGGCACGTCGTCGTACTCGAGTCTGAGCGCACGACACATCGTGGCGTGCATCTCGTAGGTGCAGATCACGTAGGTGAGCTCCAGGATCTCCTCGTCGGATAACGCCTCCTTCAGCTGCTCGAACGTCGCATCGGCGATGCGCCCGCCGTCGCGCACAAGCCCATCGGTGTACGCCAGCACGGCTCGCTCCAGAGGTGAAAACACATCCGAAGTCTGCCAGCTCGGAATCGCCTCGATCTGCGTTTCGCTGAAGCCGATGGCGCGCATGGCCTTGCAGTGCTGGGAGAACACGAACTGACTGCCACGGGCCCAGCCGGTGCGTGTCTGGCCGAGTTCCCGGAGCCTCGGGTCTAGCTTGCGCGCTTCGGATCGATAGAACTGAAACCCCGCGACGGCATGGCGGAAGCAGTCCGGCACGAGCGCAAACACGGTCCACCAGTTCCCCGGCGTCCCCGTTTCGGTCCCAGGCTGGGCCACCGGATCTCGCTCGCCGAACAGTGCGTCATACATCGGCAGAATATCAGGGGCCGCTTCGGCCCGCGGGACTTGTCTGAGTCGTGGCATCGTGGGTTCCTCTTGTTCGCCGCAATCTCCCGTGGTAACAATGCATATTGCAAGACACCACGGGGATCAGGCAAATGGCAGCATTCGAATTCGGCGGAATCAATCATCTGGCTTTGGTGTGCAAGGACATGGATCGCACCATCGACTTCTACACCAACGTGCTTGGCATGAAGCTCACGAAGACCCTCGATTTGCCCGATGGTGTCGGCAAGCATTACTTCTTCGACTGCGGCGGCGGCGACATGATCGCCTTCTTCTGGTTCAAGGACGGACCCGACAGCGTGTCGAAGGAAGAATTTCGCCGCATCACGTCGACCCCGGGCACCATGAATCACGTGGCCTTCGACGTGGCGCCGGACAAGATCGAAGAATATCGCGAGCGCCTCGTCGGCATGGGCATCAAGGTCACCGAGGTGGTCAACCACGACGACAGCGAGCGCAAGGTGAGCGACGACATCTCGCCCTCGACGTTCGTACGCTCCATCTATTTCCGCGATCCCGACGGCATGCAGCTGGAGTTTGCCGCATGGGCCCGCGAGCTGACCGAGCACGACGTCAGCTACACGCCTCCGGCCGCGGAAGCCGTCGCCAAGCAAGCGCTGGGGGACTAACGCGATGCCCACTTTCACGCGCGACGACGTGAGCCTCTACTACGAGGAGCACGGCGAAGGCTTTCCCATATTGCTCTTTGCCGCGGGCGGTATGCGCTCGGCCGTTCGCTTCTGGCAGGGGGGTGCTTGGAGTCCCATCGAGGTGCTGTCTCAGCGCTTCCGCGTGATCGCAATGGATCAGCGCAACGCTGGTCAATCGACGGCACCGGTCACGGCTGCCGACGGCTGGCACTCTTATACCGCCGATCACATTGCGCTTCTCGATCATCTCGGCGTCGAGCGGGCACACCTCATGGGCGGTTGCATCGGTGGCCCCTATTGCATGGGTGTCATTCAAGCTGCACCCGATCGCGTTGCGTCCGCAGTGCTTCAACAGACCATCGGTTTCGAGAACAACCGCAAGGAGTTCTACGAGATGTTCGACGGCTGGGCCAACGACATCAAAGACTCGCATCCGGAAGCCGACGAGAACGCGTGGACCTCGTTTCGCAGCAACATGTATGACGGCGACTTCCTGTTCAACGTCTCGCGCGACTTCGTGAAGAGCGTAGAGACGCCTTTGCTCGTTCTGATGGGCGGCGATGTCTACCATCCAGAGTCGACCTCGCGTGAGGTGGCCGAGCTTGCACCGAATGCGGAGCTGGTCGAAGAGTGGAAGGGCGATGCGCTCGCCGATCAGACAAAGAACAAGGTTCTCGAATTTCTACAAGCGCATACACCGGTGACGGCTTGATCGCTCCGAGAAGTCCGCGCTAGCGGACGCATCGGTGTCCTCGCCACAAGTGGACATCGCGAATCGTGATGTCTCTCCCGCATTCATCTTACGTCTAGGTGCTTTGTTTGCCGCCATGTATTTTGTCCAGGGTGTGGGGGAGCCGACCGCCGGCCTCATCTCACAGCCAGTACGTTCGCTGCTGAGAGCATGGGACCAACTTCGGCATTTCGGGCAATGCTCGTGATGGGTATCGCGATCGTGAGCGCGTGCTGGGCTGCAGTGCCTAAACTGAGAAGAGATGTGCCACAGTGGTGGGACTGAAAGAATTAGAATTGAATGTGAATTGAGTTTGAGTTGATAGAGGCAAGACATGAGCGACGAAGATCAACCGACACTGCAAACGATCCACGAGCTGAGGGAGCACGTGGAGATCCTGGAGGAGCACGTGGCGCGCCTCGAGAGCATCATTCAGGTGATGCTCGAGGACATCGATGCGGGCACGATTCAGGAGACGGCGGCGAGCATTCGCGAGGCGTTGGGGTCGGGGGATTAGCCATCTCGCTTTGGTATTCGAGTCGGCGTTTGTGCCGTCTGATCTCTTGCCATGGGAAGGTAGCTAGATGGTTTCAGGAAGGACTTCGGGTGCCCATCGCTTCCTCTATATGCCCGTCGGCATGCCTGCCGTTGTTGTCGGTCAGCGTGCCGTGGTTTTGACGGGTCGTTGGACCGGTCCCGGGGTGGGAGCCGGAAAGAGGTTTAGCCCCTCTACGGTTCAGATTCGGAATGTTCCACGTCCGCAACCAGAAAGTAGTGATCGCTCGGATAATGCCCGGTCAAATTGTGATCGCGTAGTACTTCGACTTGCGTTGCCACTAACGGTCCTCGCACCAGAACGTAGTCGATTCGAGCCATATCGGGGTTCTCGAATTGCGACCCCTTGAAGCTGTGATAAGTGAAACCCGCTGACGTATCACCGTGCACCTGCTCCCACGCGTCCAGCCAGCCAGCCGACTTGTAGGCCCGGATTGCGGCAGAGTCGGGGGCGGCATTCATGTCGCCGGTGAGTATCTGAGGATAGTCGTCGGGATAGCCTTGCGTATCTTCATTGATCACGATCGCCTGGCGATAGCGTGTGAGATCTCCGGCGATGTCGAGGTGCGTATTGATCAGACGTAGCTCGCGACCGGAAGCGCGTTCGATCAGGCGTGTCCAGTTCGCGAGCCTGACGTAGAGCGAACCCCAGCCGCGGGAGCCGCGAACGTGGGGGGACGTGGACAACCAATAGCCGCTCGAGCTCAGAAGATCGAACGTGTCGCGCTGGTAGAAGACCGCGTTCGTGGGGCTGTCGCGCTGCGAGCCGTCGCGAAATTGGTGAGCTGCGTAGTCGGGGAAGGCCTGGGTGAAGTCGCTGAATTGAAGTTGAGAGACTTCCTGCAGCCCGAAAATTGAAGGCTCACGCGCACGGATCACCTCCATGCAGAATGCACCGCGATGTTCCCATCCGTTCTCGCCGTCGGGGGCGTGTGAGGTGCGGATGTTGCAGGTCATGATGCGCATTGAACGGCCTCCGAGGGGTATTGCAGGCCAACAGCGACGTTTGTGCAAGGGGTATCGATGGGTGCGCTCGCAGCGTTGGAATTGGATTCGCTGCAGGCTTGTAGTTGTGGCACAGCGCGATGCGCCGTCCTACCAATGATCTTCTAGATGCATTCCCTGATCAAATTATCGGCGGGAGAACAGCAGCCGGTTGAACCGGCTAATAGTCTCTGGCCATGGATGGCTGGTGCAAATCAAACACGATAAGTCGAACCCCTGATTGCCATGGAAG
>JAPULC010000350.1 GCA_027295305.1 Gammaproteobacteria bacterium | reverse complement strand
AAGTGCTCGATCTCGGGAGTGACCGGGTTCAGAGACGAATGCCCGGTACTCAGCGCGAAGCCAAAGCGGTTGCCGCACTCGCTCGCCGGAAGCAATGGACCGTGGCGCAGCGCGTGATCGAACACGATGCTCGAGCCTTCGTCTTCGGGGAAGCGCACTGCCACGCGCATGCGAGATTGGAACCAGCCCTGCTCGTACTCCACGACCTCGAGCTCGGCATCCCCCGTGGTGTTCGACATCTCCACGAAATCGTCCACCGCGGCCCGAGTCAGAATTCCCAGGACGAACGGCCCAGCCACCGCGACGCCCACGAGGACGATCGCGACCAACAGTAGCGTCTGGCGTCCACTCATCGCCGACCTCTCCGATATTGTCGCAATGCTAACCGCAAACTCGCCCTACAGGTAAGCGCCCCTCTACGGAGGTGCCCCACCGGGGAAGTCGCCCCTTGCAGGGAAGTCGCCCCGCTAGCGTGGGCGGTCGCGTCGGCGAAGGTAATCGTCGACGATCTCGTGCAACCGATCGCGCCCGAAGCTCGGCTCGTGACCGCCGTGGACCACGTGCACGGCCAGCTCGCGCAGACGCTTCATCGTGTCGACGTAGTCTGAAATATTGCTGTCTGAGAGCTCGTCGAGAAGCCATCCATCGTAGACCGCGTCGCCGGAGAACAGCGTCCCGGATTTCTCCTCCCACAGCCCGATGCTTCCTGGGGAATGGCCGGGAAGATGAATGATCTCGAAGTGGCGATTGCCGAGATCGATGAGATCTCCGTCTGCAACCACCCGCGTCGGCGTCGTCGACTCGATGGCAAAGTTCTCGAGGGAATAATCCGGGTGGGGAAGGGCACTGACCAGCGTGTCGCCTTCCACGGGAAGGCCGGCCTTCGCCATCGCATCGATGAGCATCTTCGGAAAATCCGCCACCAACAGCGTCGCCGCTTGCCGATAGTCGGCCATCGCGTCCGCTTCGGCGCGATGCATGATGCGTTGGTCGAACTCGTGCAGGCTCCCTACGTGATCGTAGTGATAGTGGGTGGCGACGCTGAGCAATGGCTTGTCCACCAGATCCGCAATGTGGTCTTTCAGCGACGCCATTCCAAGGCCGGTGTCGACGAGCAAGTCGGCGTCGCGACCGCGCACGTGCCAGATATTGCAGCGAATGAACCGGTGCACATGTGGTTCCCACAGGAGCGTGATGTCGTCGCTCACGCGCCTGCGCTCGAACCAACGCTCGGCGATCTCGAGCGTGCTCATGATTGGTGATCTCCCGACACAGAAGTGTCAGTGTCGTCGGAATTGGAGTTCTGAGTAAAGGCTATGCGATAGATGGCGAGCGCAGGCAGCAGAATCAAGGCGGAGAAGGTGAGGGCGACGCTGATCGCCACATACTTTGCGACGACCCCGACGATGGGGCCGCCGATGGATTGGCCGAGCGCATCGGCTTGCGAGTTCATCGACAGAAGCGTCGCGCGGGTGCGGGGCTCGAGGCTCTGGTTCAGCCACGCGGTGGTGAGCGGGTCCGTCACTGCTCGTAGTGCTGCAATGAAGAGCAATGCCCCTACCGCCACCAGGAACACACTGGCCCACGCAAAGAGCAGTACGCCGCCAGCAATGGCTGCAGTCAGAACAGAGAGCGCGATGGTCACCTGCCGATGGCTGTTGGGATCGACGAGTTTGCGTGCGAGTCCGGTAGACACGTAGGACAGGATCGTAATCCCTGCAGCAATGATGCCCCACCACGACACGGTGTCGAGGTTGCCGAGAGCCGGAAACTGAAATTGGTCGATGAGAAATAGCGTCGACAGGCGATCGAGGCCCTCGCTGAACATCCCGCCTGCGAACGTGATGGCGAAAATCGAAATCAGCAATGGGCGCGCACGCACGAGGGACACACCTTGGTTGAAGGTGTGAGCCATCTGACCGAAGGTTTGTCGGTCCTCGCGCGGCGCGGGTGTGAAGCCCTTCTCGTCCATGAAGATCGCGAGAAAGATGCCGAGCCCGATGATACCGACGGCACCGACCATGATGGGCAACTGAAGCGCGATGCTCGCGAGCGCAACGCTCGTGCCGATGCCCACGAAGGAGCCGAGTAACCCGAGTTGACTGGCACGCAGGTACGCATTGTTGGCGCGCTCGACGCCGATCTCGTCGGCAAGCCATGCGGGATAGGCACCGCTGATGAACGTCGAGCCCATCCCCCAGATCACCTGGGAGATGAGAATCACCTCGAAGCGCGGTACGAGGGCAAGCAGCAGAAAGCCTGCTCCAGTGAGGACATAGCCAATCGTCACCGATAGCTTGCGGCTATAGAGGTCCGCGACGACTCCGGTGGGTATCTCGAAGATGAACGCAGACAACTCGAGCGCCGTACCCACCAGCACCATCTGCAGTGGGTCGAGCCCCGCGATCTGGACCATGTAGACGAGATTGATCGTCACCATGGTCCACCAGCAGAAACGGTAATAGATGCTGGCCCCCAGATAGAGGCGATAGCTGTCGAGCTTCTTCATCTTATATGCCCTGAGGCGCGCGCATTGTATCGCGTGCCGTGATCTGCAACTCTAGGCGCCCGGAGAGTACCCATGACGACAACCATCACTCAGCCCGTGGTCGAGCTACCTGTCGCAGATGTCGAGGAGGCTCAGTCCTACTATGCACAGACCCTCGGTTTCGAGATCGCTTGGACCTATCCCAACAAATCCATTGGGGGGGTGAACCGGGGCGAGGCTGTCATCTTTCATCGCAGGACCAGCGGTGAGATCTCGCCTGTGACTTTGTGGTGCTTTGTGGAGGACCTCGACGCCGTTCACGATGACCTGAAGAGGCTCGGTGCGAATGTCGTGGAGGAGATCGAGACGAAGCCGTGGAACATTCGTCAGTTCACGATTGAGGACTCGAGCGGGCACAGGCTGATCTTTCATCATGGCTGATTCACGCGCGGTACTCATCTCCGGCGCATCCACCGGCATTGGCCGCGCCACCGCGCTGCGCCTGGATCGCGCCGGATGGCGGGTGTTTGCGGGGGTGCGCAAGGAATCGGATGGAGCATCGCTGCGTGCCGATGGCTCCGCGCGACTGCGACCTGTGACGTTGGACGTCACCCGACAGCACACGATCGACGGCGTTCACCAGGAGCTGCAGGGCATGCTCGGAGACCAGGGTCTTGCGGGCCTCGTGAACAATGCCGGCATCGCTGTCGGTGGGCCCGTGGAATTCCTTTCGCTCGACGCATACCGAGAAGTCATGGAGGTGAATTACTTCGGACACATTGCCGTGACGCAGAAATTCCTGCCGATGGTGCGAAGGGGAGGCGGACGCGTTGTCTTCACGGGTTCGGTTGGCGGGAAGATCTCCAATGCCTTCATGAGCTGCTATGCAGGCACGAAGTTCGCCCTCGAAGCGCTCACCGATGCGCTGCGACTGGAGGTCGCCCCTCACGGGGTGAAGGTGTCGCTGATCGAGCCCGGCGCTATCAGAACGCCGATGCTCGCACGTGTCGAGGAGACGAAGGACGAATTGCTCGACGCGATCCCGCCCGAAGGGGTTCCGCTCTATCGCGATGCTGCGAGAGCGGCACTCGACGGCTTCATCGAGTTTACGAAAAACGCGGTAGATCCCGACGAGGTTGCGAAGGCCATCGAGCACGCATTGACCGCGCGAAGGCCAAAGACACGCTATCTCGTCGGAGCCGATGCGAAACTGAACGCCTTCCTCGCGTGGATTCTGAGCGATCGCGTGCTCGACTTTGCTAAGCGACGCATGATGGCTCGGAAGTGAGGGAGTAGACGATTTGGCATCCGGACCCCTCTTCGGTCCCGACATCGTGATCGAGGACCCTGCTTTCATTCATCCTACGGCCGCTCTCTATGGGCGAATCAGGATCGCACGCGGCGTCGGTATCTGGCCTAACGCCGTATGCCGGGCAGAGTCGGGTGAAATCGTCATTGGCGAGATGAGCAATATCCAGGACATGGCGGTGATTCACGGCGGAGGTGTCCGAATTGGCCACTACTGCTCCATTACCCATCACGCCGTCATTCACGCATGCACCATCGGCGATAACTGTCTCGTGGGCATCAATGCAACGGTGATGGATGGTGCGGTGATCGGCGACAACAGCATCGTAGCGGGTGGCGCATTCGTCACCGAGGACACCAACATCCCACCGAACTCCATCGTCATGGGCTCTCCCGGGAAGGTGCGGCGCCAACACAACAACTATGTCGTGAACCGGATGAACGCCATTCTGTACCATCGCAACGCGCTGGCGTATGCGAAGGGGGAGTATCGGGAGTGGGCGAAACCCGAGCATCGCGAATTCATGGAGGAGACGCGGGCACGCCTCGAGCGCGAGTTTGAAGAGCTCTTCTCGTAGTATTTATAGGCGCGGTCGAAGAACCTCGAAAAACCTTGTTTTGTGGGTCAGCCTTCTGGTGTGGGAGCGGCTTCGGGGAGTTCTCAGAGAGTGACAGCAGCCGGGTGCCATAGCCCGCGGCCAGCACCGCCACCTTTCACAGCCAGCGTGCGCCGTTGTCGGTCTCGACGCGGATGACTTCGGCCTGCTTGGCGAGCGTCCCCTGCTTGGGGGAATAGCGCTCGAGCACGTGCTCGGCGATGGCGTCCACATGCTCGGGATTGACAAGGGCGATGCAGCAGCCTTGTGACCCGGCGCCTGAGAACCGCGTGCCATACACGCCCGGGGTGTCCGCCAGGATTTCATAGAGATCCACGAGTGCGGGGCTTCCGCACTCATAGTTTTCGATGGAGCTTGCGCCGGACTCGGAGATGAGCCGTCCCAGGTGCTCGATGTCGCCGGA
>JAPULC010000035.1 GCA_027295305.1 Gammaproteobacteria bacterium | reverse complement strand
TCTTTTTTTGCGGACTCTTTTAAGGAAGAGCACGCAGCAAAAGCAGGGTTTTGGGAGCGCGGTGGTGTCCGTGGGACACCACCAAGAAGAAGGCGAATTTACTTCGCCGCAGCGTGGGAAGAAATTCGCCTGGACGGCGAATTTCTGGAGATAGAGGTAGTTAGAGGGGATGCACAGATGATGGAGAGCGATGCGTACTGTGTGGCCATGACCACCTGTGGTTCGACGAAGACGGCCAGGGAGCTGGCGCGTGGGATCGTGGAGGCGCAGCTCGCAGCCTGTGTTCAGCTTCTCGAGATGCAGAGCTTTTTCCGATGGGAAGGCGCCATTCAGGACGATGACGAGGTGCTGCTCCTGATGAAGACGCGGCGTGATCGCGTGGAGGCTCTCGAGGCCTTTATCGACGCGCATCACGAGTACGATGTGCCCGAGCTGGTGGTGCTCGCCGCTCAGGGGGGCTCGAGGGAATATCTGGCCTGGATCGACGCCCAGACCGTGGTCGCAGACCCTAGCGAATGAGCCCGTCGATCACCTCCAGCACCTGGTGCGGCTGCTCGATGTGAACCGCCGACATGTCCGCCGCGCGGGCTCCCTCGACATTGTCGGGATGATCATCGAGAAACAGCACGCTGGCAGCCGCTACGCCGATGTCCTGCGCCACCCAGCGAAATGCATCGACATCGGGTTTGCGCATGCCGATCTGGGAAGAGACGTAGATCTTGCGGAACGGTTTGAGGAGCTCGGCGTAGAGTTCCTCCCACACCACCTGATGCGTGGCATTGGTATTGGTGAATGCATAGATCGGCAGTCGCTCAGCGAGGGTCGAAAGCCGCGCCTCCAGCCCGCCCACCACTCCCGAGAAGATCGAATTCCAGCCGTAAACCCACTGTTCGTGGGAAAGCGCGATGCCGAGCTCAGAGGCAAGGTGCTCGAAATATCGCACCTCCTCCAGCTCGCCACGCTCGAACCGGTGAAACGACTCGCCGACGGTGAATCGCCGCTGCAGCTCGTCCACCGCGACGCCACTGTGCTCCGACCACACCGCGAAGGCGCGCATGAAATCGACGCGAAACAGGACGTTTCCGAGATCGAAGAGCACGGCGGACGTCATTTCAGGTGTGCGGTCTCGTTCAGGCTCACGAGATTTCGCTCGCCGGTGCCGGCGCAGAGATAGCGATTGACACTCGTGTAGTCCGGCTGGAAGAAAAGCCGCGCGCCCATCCCGAGGATGTGGCTCGTCCAGATGTTGATGACCCCGCCGTGGCAGAACACGGCCACGCGTCCGCCGCGATGCCGTTGGATGATTCGCTCCAGCGCCTCGACCGCCACGTCGCGGAACTCATTCAGATCAACCGATGACTCGAGCCCTCCCTGCACCGCAGCCTTCCATTGCTCGTAGTCGGTGCGTTTCAGCTCTTCCATCGGAATATACGAAGCGGAATGCTGGTCGAACTCCGCCACGCCGGGCTCTATTTCCACCTCCATGTCGGCCACCGCCCCGAAGGGATCTGCGGTCTCGCGCGCGCGCCGCATGTTGCTTGCATAGACCCCGTCGAACGACTCCCGTGCGAGCCATCCGCTCACCAGGGAGGCCTGTTCGTGCCCGCGCTCCGATAACGGCGGATCGGCGGGCGCACCGTCGGTTCGCTGAATTCGCTGCGGCAGACCGTGGCGTATCAGAATCAACTCCATGTTGCGTATTTCCTGAGCAGTTGTCGGCCTCGAGCGGAGAGCTCGTATCCGGTTTCGAGACTGTGGGTGAGCCCGAGCCTCTTGAGCTTGCGGACATTGGTCTTGAAGACCAGGGTCTCCAATCGTATGCGGCTCGCGAGGTCGGCAGCACGCGTCGCGGGAAGCGTTTCGATCAGACCCATTGTTTGGCGCGTCCACGCACCGCGGCTCGCGAGCCGATCCATGCGCATGAGCCGCGATCGCAAGGCATCCAGGTCGGCCGCGTCCACGGGGGAAGTATCCGGACGTTCATCCTCGCCTGACCCCGCGTAGTGAAAGACCACCCGATACAGCGGTTGGCTCGCATCGTTTTTGCGGTCGCTCTTTCGATCGCTCTTTCGATCGCTCTTTCGATCAAGGTAGTCGAACAACGCATCGGTCGATTCGAAGCCTGCCTTGCGGGCGTCCGCACTCGAGATCGCTTCGCGCCGGCAATGCTCGATGGTGTCGACCTGAATCATGCCTATTGGATGCACGCGATAGCGTCCCCCCGTCTTCACCTGAGGACGCTTCCAGGCGCGGAAGCTCTGGGTAATCCGGCCTTCGCGAATGCCCGGTTTGAAGCGCTTCTCGAACTGCATGGGTGACCTCAGCTATTGCCGTCTACCTCATCTAAGGAAGCATTCATTTAAGGAAGCATTCATCTTGCGTTCAGCCGTGCGCGTTGACAATGGCCCTCGAGAATTGACCTGGAGTTTGCATCATGTGGCTAAAGACGTTGCTATTGAGTATTGCCCTCGCACTTGGAATGGTATCGCTGCCGGCATCGGCGGATGATGGTGTGCGCATGGTCGTTCGCGGGAATCACGGTGATGCGCGCGACGCCGATGGGCGCCAAGGCTTTCGGCGCGGTCTGCAACATTTC
>JAPULC010000349.1 GCA_027295305.1 Gammaproteobacteria bacterium | reverse complement strand
GTGTCAGCGCTGCGCCCATCTGCTCCCACGTGTAGGGCACGGCCACCTCTTGGAAGTGCGCCTCGAGACCTGCCTCACGGGCGAGTGCGACGAACGTTTGCGTGAACGTCAGGCAATTTCCCACACGCCGCTCGAAGGCTTCAGCGACGCTGAGGGTCGTACCTGGATCGTATCGCATGGCGAGGGGTTGGCCTTCCTCGAAGAGTGACGTCAGCGCCTCGATCCGACGGGCCAAGCGCATGCGTTTTCCGATGGTTTTGCGTACCAGCTCATAGCCGGCATCGGGTAGAGCCAGCACGTCGAAGTCGGGGGTCGCGCCGCGCGGGCTCGACGCCACCAGATCCTGGAAGGGATCGGTTATCCCATTCCCTCGGTCCGACGACGTCGCGCAGCCGAGGGTGAAGCAGCAGAGCAGCAGCAGAGCACCGATGCGCATGATGGGTTTATACAACCATTGCGAGCCGCGATCGAGGCCCAGGATCAGTTGGACTGTTCCGCGTGGGGAGCGTTTCCGGATTGAGCACCAGGGCTTGCTGCGTTCGAGTTTTCACGCGACGACATAACGCAATATGATCTAGCGTCCTGTCATCGGAGGAACCAGCCATGCCGCCGGATTGGGAAATGCTGAAAGGCGCGGCCAACGAGGACGGCGAGTTCAGGCTGCACGCGCGTTTCTGGAACGCCGATCTTTGTTTCACCATGGGCGAGGAAAGCACCGCCATTCGGGTGCGAGATGGCCAGATTCACGCGATCCAGAGCGGCGCGGGACCAGAGCCTGCGGATCTCGCGCTCTCGGCGCCCACCTCGGTGTGGGAGGAAATGCTGAAGCCGATCCCGCGCCCATTCTTTCACGATCTCCTGGGCGCCAGTGCCCATCACGGCCTGACCATGGAAGGGAACGTTACTCACAGATGCAGCTACTTTCCCGCCGTTCGACGGCTGGTTGAGCTCATGCGCGTACAGAGTCACTGAGGGGAGCTGACGATGGCGAGGTTCGATTCGGCGTTGGGACGCTACGTCTATGTGGACATCGAGGACGTGGAGTACCGCGTCTACTTCGAAGAGAACGGCGCGGGAACGCCTCTGCTCCTGCAGCACACTGCCGGGGCCGATGGGCGACAGTGGCGTCACGTGCTGGAGGACCCCGCGCTCGCCTCGCACTTCCGCATGATCGCCTACGATCTGCCGTTTCATGGCAAGTCCGTGCCCCCCACCAGCGAGCGCTGGTGGGAGCAGGAATATCGCCTCACGCGTTCGTTTCTCGAAGCGGTCCCGGTGACGCTCAAGCACGCCCTGGAGCTTGAAAATCCAATCTACATGGGAAGCTCCATCGGCGGCCACCTGGCGGTGGATCTGGCCCTCGATTTTCCGGACGAGTTCAGTGCGGTGGTGGGTCTGGAAGCAGCGACCTACACCCCGGGAGGTTTCACCGACGAGTTTCACCACCCCGAGATCAGTAACGACTACAAGGCCCACGCCATGTATGGCCTCATGTCGCCTACCAGTCCCGAGGCCTACCGCCGCGAGACGGTCTTCGTATACAGCCAGGGCGCGCCGGCCGCGTTCAAGGGCGATCTGTATTACTACTCCGTCGACCACGACGTGCGCCAGAGCGCGGCCAATGTGGATACCGAAAAGGTGGCGGTCGCCATCCTGAACGGTGAATACGATTGGAGCGGCACGCCCGAGCGGGGCAGGGAGCTCGCGGAGCTGATACCCGGCGCGACGTATCAGACGATGGAAGGCCTCGGACACTTTCCGATGAGCGAGGATCCCGAGCGATTTCTGGAGATCATTCGGCCGGTGCTGATGGGGTTGGCGAGCCCCCCGTGAGCTTGGCTCCATTCCCCTTACTCAATCGACGGCGGCGGGTCGCCCTCGAGCGCCTGGATGCTCATGACTGCTGCAACGCCGATCCGCGAGTTGCGGCTGTCGCCGAGCACTTCGGGCTGCCACAGGTTCGGCACATAGCCCCAGCAGGTCTTCGAGTCGGGATCGATGACCAAAACCGAGCCGCCGAACCCGCCCCAGTGCAGCGCCCTCGGAAACGGCAGAGGGACCTCCTTGCTGGCGAGCCCGTAGCCGAGGCCATAGCGGGTAGGCGCGCCAAGGATCAGGTCGTGCTCGTACATCTGCTCTTGTGTGGCCAGGTCGACGATCGCCTCGTCCAAGTACCGCCGGCCGTCGTAGGTACCGCCGTTCGCAAGGATCGAGCCGATCTGCGCGAGCCCGCGGGCCGTGCAGACGCCGCTGGCGCCCGGTATCTCGGCGGTGACGAACGCGCGCGCGTGAGGATTGTCGGAAACGCGAAGCTCGTTGCCGAACAGTTCCTGCATGTCGTTTATGAACCACGCTTCTGCGCGGTAGGCCATCGAGTCAGGTTCGAGCTTGCGCTTGCTGGAGAGGTCGGCGTTGGCGACGCGATGCAGCTCCGATTCCGGCAAGCCGATCCAAAAGTCGGCGCCGATCTCGTCAGCGAACTCTTCGCGAACGAATCGCCCGATGGACTTGCCCGTGGTACGGCGCACGAGCTCACCGATCAAATGCCCGTACGAATTGGCGTGATAGCCGGTCGCCGTTCCCGGCGGCCACCACGGCGCCTGCGCCGCGAGCTTGGTCACGCAAAGATCCCAGTCGTTGAGATCGGGAAGGCTCATCGGCGGCTCGAACGACGGAACACCCGTCGCGTGGCAGAAGATGTGGCGGACCAGAATCTCCGCCTTGCCATTGGCAGCGAACTCCGGCCAGTACTCGGCAATCGGCGCATCGAGATCAATCAGTCCGCGGTCGAGCAGCATCAGTCCGCAAAGCGAGGCGACCGTCTTGGTGGTCGATGCTACGACGACCATGGTGTCTTCGCGCCACGGCTGGGTGCGGGCCACATCTTTGTATCCCGACCACAGATCGACGACCAGCTCGCCCTCGTGCATCACGGCGACCGCAGCGCCGAGCTCCTCGCCCTTCTCGAAGCTTCGGGCGAACGCGCGGCCTACGGCAGCGAATCGCTCGTCGCAGACACCTTGAATGTCATTCGGCATCCCATCGCTCACGGCTGAGAATTGGAACGATTAGGCGCCGATGGTATGGGAAATGGAAGTTTCGGGGAGGACTGCAATGATCGGATCTGTGGAAATCGTGCCTGGCACGATTTTCTTCACACCTGTCTCCAGTCGGGTGGAATGGTGCCTGGCACTATTTCTTCACAGATTCTCTTCCCCCGGTGGGGTCGGCGGCTCGTAGAGGTCCAGCTCCACCAGATACTTCTTGCCGTGGCGCCACAGCTCCAGCGCCACGAGCTCCTGGGGCTCGTATTGATGAAGAAGCTCCACCATCTGCATTGCGTCCGCGGGAACCTGCTCGCCGATCTTGAGGATGACGTCGCCTTCCATGAGGGGCAGTTCGGCTTCGGTGGAGTTGGCTAGCAGCACGCCTTTCTCTGCGCCGAAGTACGCGCCCAGCTCGGGGGTGAGGTTGAGAAAGGTCAGTCCAGCCCAGACGCCGATGTTGCGAGATCGCAGAACCGCGGCCATCTGACGGTTGCGCTCTCGTCGGGGTCGCTGTGACTCGGAAGGACCCTGGTCTAGCGATGCCGTCGCTCTTGCTCGCCGTGCGAGCTCGCTCACCTGGGCGGCGGTGCTGGTGCGGAACTCGACGCTGCCTCTCTCATCGCCGCGCAGGTAGTCGATGCGCAGACTGCCGCCGGCGGGGACCCGGCGAATGGCGTTCATCATCTTCTGCACCGCGAGTCGGCTATCGGTGTCGTCCAGCCGTTCTCCGTTGATGGCGAGTGCGATATCGCCTGCCTGTAGTCCGGCTGCGTCTGCGGGGCTCACGGGAGTCACCCCCGCCATGCGCACGCCCTTGCGATCGTCCGGCATGCGGCCGAGGCGTACGCCGATCATCGAGCGCCCGCCGCCGAAGAACTGCTCGTTGAGTGCGGGATCCTTGCGTAGCTTCCTGCGAATCGCGTTGTATTGCTCGCCGGCTTGCTGATAACGAAGTTGCGCGGCTTCGAACTCGCGTATGAGCGAGGTCCTGTCTGGCTTTGCGGGATCCTGCTCGTTGGCGAATGTTGGAGAGAGGGTCAGGGATAACGCGGTAGCGATTGCACAGAGGCGTTTCATCTCATTGCACCCGTCGACATGCGGTTGTCGTTGTCATTGCCTCATTGGACCACAGGGTGGGCCGATGTTTCATTGCACGCGTCGGGCCCTCTGCACCTGAATCGTCTGTCCGGGTCCCGTCATCTCGATCTTGGCCGTGTGCTCGAATTCTATCTCGACGCTCTTGCCTCGGCGCAGCACGTCGACATCGATGGTCTCTCCCGGTTGATACATCGCGAGCAGCTGAGCGGCTTGCGCCGCGCCGCTCGGCGCCTGTCCGCCGATGCGCAGGAGCACGTCGCCTTCGCGCAGCGGCAGTGATTTTGCGCGGTGAACGACGAGCACACCTTGGTCCGCGCCGAAGTACTCTCCGAGACTCGCCGACAGGTTCACCATGGCGAGCTCTCCCCAGCGGGCAAACAGTTGACCCGCGGTGGGGTCCGCGGCGAATACGTCATAGCTTGGCCCGCCGTCCATGCTCCAGTCGATGGCCGCGTCCTCGGTGTAGCCCTGGGTGACCAGGGTGACTCTGCGTTGGATGTCGCCGCGCAGGTACTCGATCTCCACCTCGTCACCGGGTGCGACCTCGCGCATGGTGTCCAGCAGCTTGTTCACCGCCTCGCGGCCGCGAATATTGTTCAGCGGCACACCCGCGATGGACATGATGACGTCGCGCGAGTGGATGCCGGCCGTTGCGGCGGGGCTCCTCGGAGAGACGCCTACCACCATCACCCCGGGTTTCTCGTCGGGGTGACCGGCGAGTGAGATGCCAATGATTGCGCGATCGCCTTCGCCGGCTCCCGTCAGGTAACTTGCCGAATCCTGCAGGCGCCGCCGCTGCAGTGTGGAAAGCTCACGGGCGGCCTGTGCCAGGCGTTCACGTGCGGCGTTCAGCGATTGCTGCCACTCCTGATCCGGATCGTTCGCGGCAAACGCAGTCGTCGCGGCGATACAACCGATCAGGCAAAAGAGCCACTGCTTCATATCGAGACTCCTCGGGGGTGTAGCGACCATTGAGCATAGGAACGATAGATCATGTTGAGGGCCCGATGGTCAGATGCATGGAATACACTAAATCAGATCCCGGAACGGGGAAAAGGTCGCAATTTTATCCCGAGCTTCCCGAACGAGGCGACGAAAGGCGAAAATCCTCGTAGGAGCGGCTCGAGCCGCGAGTGCCGTCTACCCAGCCAACGATTCGCGGCTTGAGCCGCGCCGACACCAGAGAGCCCACACCAGACGGCCGCGTGATGGTGCCGTGGGTCGCAGCGTATGCTTTTGCTCCCGCCATGCCTGTATGCTGGATGGCCATGAACCCTGAATTTGAGCGGTACGATCCGCAGATCGTCGAGGCGAAGTGGCAGGACGAGTGGGCCAAGCGCGGCACCAACACGTTTACTGCGGAGGAACTCCAAAGCGCCGACCCGGATGAGGTGTTCTACAACCTCATGATGTTTCCGTATCCTTCCGCCGAGGGCCTGCACATCGGCAACACCTTTGCGTTCATTGGCGCAGACATCCACGGGCGTTATCAGCGCCTGATCGGCAAGACGGTCTTCGAGCCCTTCGGCTTTGACGCCTTCGGCATTCACTCCGAGAACTTCGCGCTCAAGGTCGGCATCAATCCCATGGTGCTCACGCCGCAGAACGTCGCCAACTTCACACGAACGATGAAACGCATCGGCGGCATGTTCGACTGGAATCACACACTCGATTCCAGCCATCCGGATTACTATCGATGGACTCAGTGGATATTCCTGAAGCTTTTCGAAGCCGGTCTGGTCGAGCAGCGCGAGGCGCCAGTCAATTGGTGCCCATCGTGCAAAACGGTGCTTGCAAACGAGCAGGTGATTCAGGGGTTGTGCGAGCGCTGCGACGCGGCGGTTGAGCAACGTCGACTGCTGCAGTGGTTTTTCAAGATCAGCCAATACGCGCAGCGGCTGCTCGACAACATTCCTAAGATCGATTGGTCCGAGATTACCAAGAAGGCGCAGGCGAACTGGATCGGCCGCAGCGAGGGAGCGGAAGTCGACTTCCGCGTTCAGGGGGTCGATGCGACGGTGCGTGTGTTCACAACGCGTCCGGACACGTTGTTCGGTGCCACCTACATGGTGCTCGCACCCGAGCATCCACTGCTGGATCAGCTAACCGTCGAAGACAGGCGCGCAGAGGTCGACGCGTATCGTTCGCAGGTGGCGAAGCGCGATCTCGTCGAACGACAGAAGGTCGACAAGGACAAGACCGGTGTGTTCCTCGGCAGCCACTGCATCAATCCCACCACCGACCAGCCCATTGCCATCTGGACCGCCGACTACGTGATGATGGGATACGGCACCGGCGCCATCATGGCGGTGCCGGCGCACGACCAGCGCGACTTCGAGTTTGCCAGCGAATTCGAATTGCCTATCGTGCGCGTTGTGGCAGCCGTCGGTGAAGATGCCAAGACTCCACTCGATGCTGCCTACGCCGGCGACGGGCACCTGGTGAACTCGGGGCGCTTCGACGGTCTTGGGGTGGATGACGGCAAACGCGCGATCGTCGAATGGCTCGCCGAGCGTGGGCTCGCAGACGCCACGGTGAACTACCGTCTCCACGATTGGTGCGTATCGCGCCAGCGTTATTGGGGGCCGCCGATTCCCATTGTTCACTGCGACGCGTGCGGCGCGGTGCCCGTGCCGGAATCCGATTTGCCCGTGCTCCTTCCCGAGATCGAGGACTTCAGGCCCGATGCGTCGGGGCTCAGTCCGCTTGCACGCGTGAAGGCGTGGTACGAGACCACCTGCCCGCGGTGCAAGGGTCAGGCACGGCGCGAAACCGATGTGACGGATACCTTTCTCGACAGCGCGTGGTATTTCCTGCGCTATCCGAGCACGGACCGCGACGACGTGCCCTTCGATCCCGAGCTCACGCGCAAATTCCTGCCCGTGAACTGCTACATCGGTGGCAACGAGCACGCGGTGCTGCACCTGATGTATGCGCGCTTCGTCACCATGGCGCTGCACGATCTCGGCTACATCGACTTCGAGGAGCCATTTACGCGATTTCGCGCTCACGGGTTGCTCACCAAGGACGGCGCGAAGATCTCGAAGAGTCGCGGCAACGTGGTCATCCCCGATGACATCATCGAGCAGTACGGCGCGGACACGTTGCGCGTGTATCTCATGTTCCTCGGTCCGTTCGAGCAGGGCGGCGATTATCGTGGTCGCGGCATCGAAGGCCCGCACAACTTCCTGGGGCGCCTGTGGCAGAGCGTGCTCGAAGCCGAAGACGGCGCCGCCGATGGCGATGTGGAGCTCAAGCTCCACCGGACGATTCGTCAGGTCGGCGAGCAGATTCCGACACTGCAGTTCAACACCGCCATCGCAGCGATGATGGAGTATCTGAATGTCGTGCGCGCCGGTGGGCGCACGCCGAAGAGCGCCGAGGTGGAGCCCCTCGTGTTGCTGGTCGCGCCGTTCGCGCCTCACATTGCAGAGGAGCTCTACGCGCGCCTCGGTCACGCGCAGGGTCTTTTCGACACGGCGCGTTGGCCTGCCTTCGATCCGGATAAGATCGTCGCTGACACGATCGAGATCGTGGTTCAGGTGAACGGCAAGGTGCGAGGCCGGGTGGAAGTGGCAAACGATGCCGACGAGGACACGGTGGTGGCGGCGGCAAAGAGTACCGGTAGCGTGATCCGACACATCGAGAGCAAAACGATTCGCAAGGTCGTCTACGTACCTGGAAGGCTGCTCAACCTCGTTGTCGGGTGATGAAAATCGTGCCGGGT
Organism: Gammaproteobacteria bacterium; assembly: GCA_027295305.1. Classification (GTDB taxonomy): domain Bacteria; phylum Pseudomonadota; class Gammaproteobacteria; order Pseudomonadales; family Azotimanducaceae; genus JAPULC01. The sequence continues at coordinate 14,838 of JAPULC010000349.1, read as the reverse complement.
ACGGTTTCGGCGATGATCTATGCAGCAAGTTGAAAAAGTTGAGAAGTTGAAGACGGGCTGCATTTTTGCGCTGCTTGCTTTGCTCGCTCTCGATGCCATGGCGGCCACCGACTCGGATGTCTACCGGCTGAAGTCGGAGGTCTCGCAGCTCAGAAGTCAGGTGCGTTCGCTCGAGCGGCAGGTGCGCCAACTCGAGGAGCAAATGCGACAGGTGCGGGACCGGCAGCCGATACTGGCGAACAAGATGTCCACGAGCCCCTGGCATCAATTGCGCGTAGGCATGAGCAAGGATCAGGTGACGTCCCTGCTGGGTGAGCCGACCGAGGAGGACGCCGGCGCAGGTGTCGACGTTGGGAAGGATGTCTGGCAATACACCGAGCGCGGTCACGTGGAATTCGATGCCGCCGGTCGCGTGAGCCGCTGGAAGGCCCCCTGAGTCGCCCTGTCCAGCCGCAGCCCTACCCGGCCCTGGGTGATGTTGCCTCCCGGCGCCTCCCTCAATAAGCTGAGGCGCAAGGGGGGAGCGCGCATGCCGGACGCGATACGGGCCATCGACTCGTTGGTCAATTCCAGCTTCCTGGGGCCCGTTGGCGAAGGCGGGTTGGGGTATCTCTTTAGGGACATCAAAGACCGCCCTCGTATCGAATCGCCCGACCAGTTGCTCGAGGCCCTGGACGCCGCGAATATCGGGGCCTGCGTGGTCTCCATCATGGAGCCGGAACACGCCGAGTGGGTGGGGGCTGCCCACGTGCAATACCCGAAGAAGATCCTGCCGGCGATGATCGTGAACCCGCTGCAGGGCATGGCCGAGGTCCGTCGGGTGGTGGAATACCACGAGAAGTACGGTGTGCGTTGCCTTCGCATTCCCCCGTTTCGCTACACCTTACCCCCCACCGACCGCGTCTATTGGCCCTTCTACGTGAAGGCCATCGAGCTCGACATTGCGGTCAGCATGAATGCGGGGATGCCCGGGCCGCGGCGCCCAGGCTGGGTGCAGAATCCGATCTACTATGACGAGGTGGCTCACCACTTTCCGGAGCTTCGGCTCATCATGACCCATTGCGGTCAGCCCTGGATCGAGGAGGTGATCTCGACCATTACCCATTGGGACAACGTGTACATGTCCTGCACCTCGGTGGCGCCGAAGTATTGGCCCGATAACTTCGTTCAGTTCATCAACACCCGGGGCCGCGAGAAGATGATGTTCGGCACGGAATTCCCCACCATCGACTGGGTTCGGGGTCGTAGCGAGGTCGATGAGCTGCCCTTGCGTGAAAATGTTCTGCCGCTGTTCCTTGCGGAAAACGCGCGGCGGGCGTACAACTGGGATGCGGGGGTGACTTGATGCACCGATTCCTCTGTCTCCTGGTCTCGGTGTTGCTTGCGGGGGCGGCGAGTGCGGATTTCCGCCGCTACAGCTTCGACACCGACGATCACTATCTGGTGGACGCGAGCCGCCATGGGCCGTGGTCTGCGTTGATGGAACAACACGCGCAGGACCAGCAGGTTCTCGATGCGTGCATCGCCGACAAGAAGCAGTGTCCCGGATATCTTCGGGGCGTTCATCGCATCGTGAGGGGTGGGCGCGACCTCAGTGAGCGCCAGCAGCTTTCACTCGTCAATCAGTTCATCAATAGACGTCATGCCATCCGGCAGAACGAGCGTCGGCCATGGGGAGACGATGGCTGGAAGAGCATGACGACGTTCCTGAAGGAAGGCGGTGATTGCGAGGACTTCGCCATCGCGAAGTATTTCCTGTTGAGAGCGCTCGGTTTCGAATCCGACGATCTGCGCGTGGTTGTGTTGTGGGATCGTAAAGCCCGGGCTTATCACGCGGTGCTGGCGGTCAACACCGAGCCGCGTGCGGTATTGCTGGAGCTGGACAACAGCATGCGTACGGGCGTCGCGCAGCGCGACTACCGATTCCTGTATTCGATCAATGAGCATGGGGTATGGGACCACATGCTTCACGCGGGGCTCGAGAGATTGCCCCGCCGATAAGGGGAGAAAGATGAAGAAAACGCTTGGATGGATGATTGCCCTCAGCGCGTTGTTTGCGCTTCAGGCCAACGCGCTCCAGAGCCCGAATGACCAGAAGGCTTATGCAGCGGCAATCGAGCGCCTTGGAATCCTGGAAGAGATCAACGTCACTGCGTACAAGCCGGCGCAGGAGAGCACCGATCTCGATCCAGCAGTGGCGGAGCTGTTGAAGGAAGCGGAAGAGGCCGAAGCCGAGTAATAGGGCCTCTGGCGAGAGGTTTCTCTCACTCGCGCTTGGCACGCAGTGCAGCAGTGACCGCACCGCGTGCGTCTGTGTGACGCGCAAATGGGGCCAGCCCCAGGTCTGCCCCCATTTTTTTACGCCTCAAGCTGTCGGGAACGGCTTGAACACCATTATCCAGAACAGCACGAGCACTGCGGTGAATGCCGCCATGCCGAGCAGCGTCCATCTGCGCATGAGATGTTGAAACTCGCGCTGCGTCGTTTCGTCTCCGGCGAGCTCTTTGGAATGATCAGATGCGAGGGCTCGCAGTCGATATTGGATGAAGACAACGGGAATCCAGCACGCCGCGATCAGAGCGTAAAGGCCGATCACTACCTGAAACCAGAGCGAGTCGAACGAGTAGTCGAGGACTCGCATGAGTAGGATGCCGGTGATCAGCTGAAGCACGATGGCAGGTGTGGTGAACAGCCAATCCGCGAGCACGACATGACGCGTCGTGACAGCGATGGCACGACGATCCTTCGATCGGCTTACCATGAACATGAAGTAGGCGATTCCGAATCCGGTGCCGGCAACCACCACGGCGCTGAGGATGTGAAGAAGCTTCAGTACCAGGTAGCTATCCATCAAGCGTCTCCACCGTTTGCCGGATATTCCACTGCTCTGCGAGTTCCGAGAACTCGTCGAGACCGTACATGCCGAGACAGGGGAGCGCGCCGCGATGGGACAGCTCGCCCTTGACCAGCTTCCTGCAAAGAATGATCGCAGAGAGGGCTGGCACGTAAGGCCCGACGCCGTTCTCTGCCGTCAGAGACCATTGGACGTGCTTGGGTGCGTTCTCGGTATCGACGCCCGAGAGTCGAACGAACATGCCGCCGACGTCCGTGCCGAACGGGGCGAACAGCTTGCTCAGAGAAAAGACGGCGTTCGCATACTTCGCCCAGCTCTGGACGAGGTGCGCTCTCGTGAGTAGCGCCATGGCCCACAGCGTCAGGTGTAACAACGAGATTTCCAGTCCTGCCTGAAAGCTCACGGAGCGTATTGGCGCATATCGGGACGCGAAGAGTTCGAGATCGGGCACGTCGACGTTCGCGAGCCAACGTCGACCCACCGTATCTCCGAAATCTGCGCGGCGAACGTTCATCCAGCCGAACGCATCGGTCCACTGTTCGTGCCGCCATCTGGCAAAGCGATGGCCAACGCCGGAGAGGATGCTGCGCACGGTGGCTTTCCCGCGCTCGGCTCTGTTCCCGGGGGCGATCGCGATGTCGATGGCATCGAGTCGGTGCAACTTCGCGCGTAGTGCATCGACCACGACCGACGAGAGTCCTGGAACCGTGCTCGCACCGCTGACGAGGAGCACGTCGTTCTGCTTGGCGTGCGCGTCGAGCTTTACGATGTCGCAGACGAAGCGTCTGTCATCGGCGAGGTCGAGATAGTGGCTACCCATGTCGATGCACGTGGTGGCGACATGGTGGTCTTGTCCCTGAAACGGCCCGCAGGTGTGGACGACGATCTCAGGACCGAGCCTCGCCAGCTCCTCTGAGAAGTGTGGGCCGTTGATGTCGATCTCGGCGCACTCGATGGACGCAGGTGGTCCCGCAGCCAACAGCTCATCGGCGAACCGATGTGCGATTTCCCCCGAGCGCCCCGCGACGATGAGCGCCACATCAGGGTCCGCAGCCAGCGTTTCGCAGATTCTCTTACCGAAATTCCCGTAACCGCCAAGCACTGTAATCCTGGTGGTCATGGGTCACACAAGGGTGAGTTCACATGGTCTCTCTTGCTCAGATGATGAGATCACTCACGTTCAGCTCGACGGCGGCAGCCACATAGCGCGGGATGACGATCCAGGGTTTCGCCCCGGGTTTCAACTGTGCGTTTTCCAGCATGTGGATCATCCAGTAGAGAACGCCTCTTCGATAGTCCTGCCACGGATCGCTCCAATCGTCGACTCCTCTTGCCCGCACCTGATCAGCGTGTGCTTTCACCCAGTCCTTCTCGACGCGCCCGCGCAGATCCGTTGGATAGCTTTGCACCATGAACACGGCTACATCGAAGGATGCATGCCCGCGACGGGCGGCTGCCCAGTCGTGGAAGAACACGTCTTGCGTGGCGTGCTCTTCGACCAGCGGCAGATTCTCGAAATGGGCATCGCCGTGCAGGAGCGTTGCGGGTGATCCGAGCGGGGCAATGTTGTCCGCCGCGCGGCCGACCAGGGCATCGCCAATGGCGAGGAATGCGGGGTCATGTGTGACCCGAAAATACTCACGGCTCGCGCGCCAGCCGTTGTCGTAGGCCTCGCCGATCGACGCACGGAAGGATGCGTCCGCCAGATGCGGCAATGTGTCGAGTGTGTCCACTCGCCCCCACCACTGCGCGTGCATCGCGGCTAGTGCTTCGAGCGCGCGGGTTGAATGAGCTTCGGTGACACCATCGAGGAACCTGACCGGGACGATCCCCTCGACGTACTCGAGCAGCATGAGGGCATCGCCGGTCGCCTCGTCGTATTGGCCGTAGTGCATCCGCGGCAGTCGCATCTCGAGCTTCGGGGCGATGTCCCTGTAGAAGTCGATTTCCGTTGCGAACCCGGCGCCGAGGTGAAAGCGAGGATCCTCCCGTGGACGCTTGACCACGAGGGATTGCGGAGCGCCTGGCTCCAGCTGGTCATATGTGAGATGAATGCGGCAGAGCTCGCTCGAGAACGTGCCGATCGGAGTGGTTTCGAATGCCGTGACCTTTGCCTTGGCGAGTGCGTTGCTCGCATGCAGTGCTTCGGTGAGCCAATGAGTTGTCAGCGCATCGAGTTTGCGGGGCAGCTCGGGCATCGATTCATCGCTCAGGTCGTGCTCACTTGTCCATAACGTGGACATCGCTAGTTAGTTCCTGCCAGAAATTCACATCCCTGTGAATTTCTTCTAACGCAACTGCAAATGTGATTTGCAGATGCTCCCATTTCCCTAGAATTTTCTGCAGCTTGGCTTCCGAAAATTCGGGAAATGCTTACGGGGAGCCGCAGGCTGCCGCGGCATCCATGCCCCGGTTTGCGAGTGGGCTCAATCATCGAACCTTCTCGATGTCACCCCAGAGTTCCTCGATGCGCTCGATGTGTGCGCGGCCGGTAAGCCCCGCCCCCATGGTGTTCACGGCGTAGTGTGTCGCACCCAGCGAGCGGGCGCGATCCATGTTCTCGGCCACATCTCGTCCGGGGGACATGATCTCCAGCCCGATCTCTTGCACGTTACGCCCCGCAGCCTCGGCGTGCTCGCGTATCTGACTCCACATGCCCTCGATGTTCGCACTGCGTCCGCCGAGCGGAAACCAGCCGTCGCCCATTGTTCCGACGCGTTCGAGCACCTGCGGCGCCATGCCGCCGAACCAGATAGGGATTCGCCGCGCCTGCGGGAGCGGATTGATCCCTGCGTCGGTGACCTTGTGCCAGCGTCCGTCGTAGGTCACGTGCTCGTCGGCCCACAGCTTGCGCATCAGATCGATCTGCTCCTCGGAGCGCTTACCTCGATTGTGGAAGTTCTCGCCGAGCGCTTCGTATTCCACGTCGTTCCAACCGGTGCCGATGCCGAGGCGCAACCGGCCCCCTGAGAGGACGTCGAGGCACGCGGCCTGCTTTGCAACGAGGGCAGTCTGACGTTGTGGCAGGATGATCACCGCGGTTACGAACTCGATGGTGTTGGTCTGGCCAGCGAGGTAGCTGTAGAGCACGAACGGCTCGTGAAACACGCTCTGCGAGGTGTAGGGTCCACGCCAGTCCGGACGGCTGGCCGTATTCACGCCGAGCACGTGATCGAAGGCGATGATGTGGTCGAAACCAAGGGCTTCGGCGCGCGTGGCGTATTCGGTGATGAGCGCGGGGTCCGAGCCGATCTCGGTCTGCGGAAAGACGACGCCGATCTTCATGATGATCTCCCTCCACTGTGATGGTTGTGCTCAAAATCGCCGATCTGGATCGGGGGTACAAGCCCTTCGTCGTCCCGGTGGCATAATGGCTCGCCACAATGGCTCGCATAGACGATGGAGGGAGTCATGAGCGTCATCGCTGAAACCACGTACGGCCGGGTCGAAGGGTATGAACACGACGCTATCAAAGTGTTCAAGGGTATTCGGTTTGGCGCCCCACCCGAGCGTTGGCAGCCATCGCAGGCGCCCCAACCTTGGGATGGTGTCGCCGACGCGACGCACGTCGGGGCCATGGCCCCGCAGATCCTTCGGGAGCGGCGGCTGTTCAACACAGAGCCTCCTCCGCAGAGCGAGGATTGTCTGTTTCTGAACGTCTGGACCCCTGCCATCGATGAAGGTCGACGTCCGGTGATGGTCTGGATTCACGGGGGTGGCTTCACCGGTGGTACGGGGGCATCCGAGGTCTACGAGGGCAAATCCCTCGCAAGTCGTGGTGATGTGGTGGTGGTGACCATCAACTATCGGCTCGGACCCCTTGGCTTTCTGCGACTGAGTGAGATTACGCACGGCGCCATTTCGAGCACCGGCAACGAGGGCATGCTCGATCAGGTGCTCGCACTTCGATGGGTGAAGGAGAACATCGGAAACTTCGGCGGCGACGCGGACAACGTCACGATTTTCGGCGAGTCCGCCGGCGGCATGAGCGTCGGTTGTCATCTCGCCATGCCGGCCTCCGAGGGGTTCTTCCACAAGGCGATTGCGCAGTCCGGTGCTTGCCACAATGCACAGCCAGCCATGCGGGCGAATACCGTGGCCGAGCAGTTGCTTCGGATGCTCGAGATCGATCCAGTCGACACCGATGCGCTGCTGAGCATCTCCGCTGAGGCTCTGCTTGGGGGGTTCGCGAAGTATCTCGGCGAGCGTAGCGATGCGACCGTTGGCGGGATGCCGTTTCAGCCGGTCGTGGACGGCGCGGTGATCCCGGAACATCCCATCCGGTGCCTGCGTAGCGGATCTGCGGAAATGAAGCCCGTCATGGTGGGTGCCACCACCGAGGAGTGGAAGCTCTTTCTCAGCATGAACCCAGCGGATTCCATCCTGGACGATGAGAGCCTTCTGAGGCGACTGGGTCGATCCATGCCCAGGGGGCGCATCGATCACGTCGTCGACGTGTACACCGAAGGCCTGGCCGATCGCGAGATGAATGCGACCCCTCTGGAGCTTTTCAGCGCCATCAACACCGATCGCGTATTTCGCATTCCGGGTATTCGACTGGCCGAGACACAGCTGCAACGGGCGGGGCAGGTGTATTGCTATAGCTTCGATTGGCGATCACCGCTTCCCGGCATGGGGGCGTGTCATGCGCTGGAATTGCCGTTCGTGTTCGGTACGCATGCCAAGGAGGGCATCTCCAATTTTGCGGGTAGCGGGCCCGCAGCCCAACGTCTTTCCGAGGACATGCAGGACGCTTGGCTCAACTTTGCGCGCGATGGTAGTCCAGGCGATTGGCCCACCTATGCGAAGAATCGCGCCACCAAATTCTTCGGACGCAAGACCCGCGTCGAGGACGACCCTCAGAGAGAAGAGCGGTTGGTATGGGAAGGGATGGATAGCGCGCTGGGGGTGTTTTAGCCGCGAAGCGGCTAAAAATGGTGCCAGGCACCACCTCTTCGCACCTATGAGCGACTGTCCCCTATTCCTCCTGATTGCTCTTCCTTCTCACCCACATCACGAGTCCCAACAAGCTGATGAGAAGCCAGAAGAGCTCGATCAGGAATGCCGACAGATTGAACTCGTACATCAGCGAAAAGATCACGAGCGCAGCGCCGATGCCGTTCAGAAACGAATAGCTCAGTCCGCGCGCGTCGAGTCGTTCCAGCAGCAGCAGCAGGTAGGTTAGAACGATAATTGCGACGCCCAAGCCCCCGATGGCGTCGTGCCATGCGAATCCCATTGCTCAGGCTGGAGTCTCTTCACCGACGACGACGTGCTTGCGGCGCAAGATGTAGACGAGCTGACGCATGGGTAGTTCTCCCTCTTAGCGTCGGCATCGTAACGTCTGACGCCATCGGCTTCACCCCGCGTGGCAAGGGTCATCTGATAGCATGCAAGGTGCCATGGCCGATATCGATTACCGCAATATCAGTTACTGGTTCGACTCGCTCGACGAGGAGGTGACGGCGGCGCCCTCGTCGCTGCGGCCCGATGAAGTGGACGTGGTGATCGTCGGAGCAGGGTTCACGGGACTCTGGACCGCCTATTACCTGCATCAGCAAGCACCGGAGCTCGACATTGCTGTTTTCGAGCAGGAAACGGTGGGTTTTGGCGCCAGCGGCCGCAACGGTGGCTGGTGTCTCGGCGCAATCGTGGGAATCGCGGGCCTTATCGGCCGGGAGAAGTCGCGTGAGCAGGGGCTCGCGTTCCAACGGCTGGCGTTTGAGACCGTAGACGAGGTGGGGCGCGTCACTGCGGAGGAAGGGATCGATTGCGACTTTGCGAAAGGCGGCACGCTACGCGTGGCGACCACCCCCTTTCACGCAAAGCGTCTCGAGCGCCATCTCGAGTTTCAGCGATCCCTCGGGTTTGGCGAAGACGACTACCGATGGCTGCCGGCAGCGGCGGCGAGGGAACGTATCAACACTTCGAACAATCACGGTGCGTTGTGGAACGCACATTGTGCAGCGCTCCATCCGGCAAAGCTCGCTCGCGGCATTGGACGAGTCCTTCGTGGCCGCGGTGTCCGTATCTATGAGTGCACCCGAGTGCGATCGTTGGAACCGGGCCGCATCGAAACCGATGCGGGTACGGTTCGGGCGCGATGGGTAGTGAGGGCGACCGAGGGGTACACGCGAACCTTACGCGGCGAGGAGCGAACGCTGTTACCGCTCTATTCCATGGTGGTGGCCACCGAGCCGTTGCCGGCGAAGGTATGGGACGAGCTGGGGTTGGCGAATCGAGAAACCTTTGGTGACGAGCGGCGCATCGTCATCTATGGCCAGCGCACCGCAGACGGGCGCCTCGTGTTCGGCGGACGAGCAGGGTACTACTTCGGCTCGCGGCTCTTGACCACGTTTTCGCCTGACGATTCTCAGATTCGACGCGTGGAACGATCCCTCGTCGAGCTCTTTCCGATTCTCGAGACGTACGAGATTACGCATCGGTGGGGTGGATTGATGGGCGTCGCGCGCAACTGGCGTGCAGGCGTTGGCTTCGACCGCAGAACGGGAATGGGTTGGGCAGGCGGCTACGTGGGAGAGGGTGTTGCGGCGTCCAATCTCGCCGCAAGAACGCTGGTCGATCTGATGCTGGAGCAGGATACGCAGCTCACTGCAATGCCCTGGATCAACGTGGAGCTTCCGAAGTGGGAGCGCGAGCCGCTGCGATGGCTTGGCGTCAAGGCAATCGAGTGGGCGGGGGACCGCGCCGATGCTCGCGAATCCGCGACCGGCCAACCGGACAACTTCTGGGGGGGCATGTTCGACCGAGTGGTCAGGCGCTAGCGGAGAGTAAAATTTTGCGAGGCACAATTTTGCCGTCCCGCATTCACAGCAGAGCGTTCAGCACGATGTTCGCCCCGGTGATGATGACTGCCATGCCGAAGGTCGCCCCCATGCCGTCGATCTCGAAACCACTGACGAATTTGTCCGCCATCCACAGGAAGAACGTGTTGATCACCAGACCGAAGGCGAAGAACGTGAGAATCATCAGCGGCAGCGTGAGAAAGGCAAACAGCCAGAAGAGCAGCATGTTGAGAAGGCTGTAGACGACGGCGGCCCACACCGCTGTGGCGTATCCGCGTACGTGAACACGCGGAAAGGTCTGCGCCATCACGAAGATCAGGCCGCCGAGAACCAGCATCTTGACGATGAATTCCATCGCCTTCCAGTCTCCTGCGCCGGAGAAAAGCGGAGAACCAGTATAGCGCCGAGAGCGTGAGGGTGATGGAATCGAAGTGACGCAAGGGGGGAGATCGTCATGAAAGTGCTGGTGATGGGCGGGACGCGGTTCAATGGCCTGGCGCTCGTTCGAGAGCTCACGCGCCGAGGCCACGATGTCACGGTGCTCAACCGCGGCCGCACGCAGGCGCGGATTCCCCGCAGCGTGCGCAGGCTCCAGTGCGATCGTCACGATCTCGATCGGCTGAGAGAGCTGCTTGCCGACCAGAGCTTCGACTGCGTTCAGGACATCAACGCATACACCATCGACGACGTTCGCAGCATGGTGGACGTCTTCAGCGGCCGCATCGGCCATTACATCTTTGCCAGCTCTACGGTGATCTACGCCCGTGCGAGTGTTCTGCCGATTACCGAGGATCATCCCGTCGATCGTTCGCAGCGACAGGGGGCCTATGGCCTCAACAAGCTCGTTTGTGAGGATTACCTGCTCGAGGAGTTTCGCGGGCGTGGCTTCCCGGCGAGCATCGTCGCGTTTTCGATGGTCTTCGGCCCCAACAATTTCATTGCCGATCGCGAGGCGCGCATGTTTCAGCGTTTGCTCATGGGACGACCGATTTTGATTCCCGGCGACGGCACGACCCTTGGCCAGGTGGGTTACGTGGATGACGAGGCGCACGCCCTCGAGATGATGATGCTGAACCCCAACACTTTCGGTAAGCGCTACAACCTCACCGGCCGCGACTACTGGAGCGACGAGGGATATGTCGACACGTTCGCAGATGTTCTCGGTGTCGAACCGCAGAAGTTGTTGGTGCCCTCGCAGACGATGGACGCGCTCTCGCTCTCATCGGAAGGGGGCTTGCAGCAGCCTTTGATTCAACGCCTGGCGTATTACATCCATCGTTGGAACGACAGCGTCGTGTTCAGCATCGATCGCCTGCGTCGCGACGTGGGCTTCGAGCCGAGTTACGGCTTCCGCGCAATGGTGGAAGCGACCTACGAGTGGTACCTGGCGGAAGGCCTCGACAAGACACAACAGTTCGACTTCTCGAAGGAAGACGAGCTGATAGCCAGCCTCACGTAAAATTTTCTTGCCGCACCGATGTCGCTAGGAGAAGAGCTTTGAGACGCTGTCGCCGTTGTGGATGGCATGGATGGCGTCGCCGAGTATCCCCGCCACCGAAATCACTTCGATCTTGTCGATGCGTTTCTCGGGCGGAACGGGGACCGTGTTGGTGACCACCATGCTTTGAATGTCGGACTGTTGCAGGCGCTCGATGGCGCGGCCGCTCAACACCGGATGGACCACCGCAGCGTCGATGGACAGCACACCGTGCTCCTTCAGAAAGCGAGCGGCTTCCACCATCGTGCCCCCGCTTGCGATCTCGTCGTCGACGATCAGCGCATGCTTGTCGGCGACTTCACCAATCAAGCCCACCGCTTTCGGGTCTTCGTTGTCGTCATAACGGCGCTTGTCGATGATGGCCATGGGAAGGTGGAGGCGGCTCGCGTATTCCCCCGCATCCTTTGCTTCGCCCACATCGCCGGCGACGATCACGAAGTTGTCGAGGTTACGATTCTGGAGATGCTCACAGACGAGGGGTGTCGCGTTCAAGTGATCGGCTGGCATTCGGAAGAATCCCTGCACCTGGGGTGAGTGCAGGTTCATGGTGAGCACGCGATCGGCGCCGGCGGTTTCGAGAAGATCCGCCATGAGTCGCGCCGTAATGGAGATGCGCGGCTGATCCTTCTTGTCCGAGCGCGCGTACGGAAAGTAGGGCATCACGGCGGTGACTCGTCGTGCCGACGCGTGCTTCAACGCGTCGATCATCATCAGCGCCTCGATGATGCCCTGCGATACCGGGGGGCACGACGGCTGGATGATGAACACATCGGCCTCGCGCACGTTCTCCAGCACCTGAAACATGATGTTCTCGTTGGAGAATTGGTGCAGTCGGGTTGGAGTAGCCTCCAGCCCGAGATGCGCACAGATCTCCTGGGCGAGTTCGGGATGGGCGGAGCCCGCGATGATCTTGATGTCGTTGGTCATGACGATGTTGCCAGCCATTTCACCTTGTGTCGGCCGACCGCGACGTCGTCGCCGGTCGGTTCAATCAAACGAAACTCGTATACGAGATACGCGGTGCGCCCGGAGCGGCCTTTGTCGGCCACTCGTTCGCACAGCGTATAAGGGGTGTCGTAGCGAATAGGCGCCTTGACCGCCAGGGCGTGCTCGGCCCACATGCCCGGCTGCTTCACCCCCTCGATGGGAAGCTTGTATCCGCGCGTGGCGTCGAGTGCAAGGCGCATCAAACGTATTGGCGGCGCGACGGGCTCGCCGAAGGGAGATGTTTCCCGATAGCACGGTGTGGCATCTCCCGAGCCCTCGAGCATCGGTAAGACGTCGCTCAATCGAATGACGAACTCTCGCGGCTCGAAGGCAAACGTCAGGGAGAGCTCCGGAAAAGTATTCTCGGCATCGTGGCTGCCATCCAAGCCGGGCTCCCAGGGAAGGCGATCGCCCACTCCAGCACGGCCACTCATACAGAGCCGATCGTCGCGCGTGACAACTCGTAGCTCGAGCCACTGGCTGTCTGCATGCCAACACGCCTCTTCGCGAACGTCCTCGGATACGTAAACGGGCGAGACGAATGTAAAGTCGAACCACCCACCCTCGAGCCAGGCGGGCCCGAAGCTTTCGATGACCGCGGGCATCGCGGCGGATGAGACGACACTGCCCGGTACGAATGCGCCTTTGAATCCAAGCTCGCGGGCAGGCGCATCGTCGTGGATCGAGCCCTGGGCCGGCACCGTGTTGATCAAGCGTCGCCACGGGCCATGGTGGATGAGATCTCTCATCTGGAAACTGACGTTCATCGGGACCGCCCCCTGCGTGAAACGCCCACGGCGTCACGCTCCCCCTCATTTGGACTTCAGCATACATTTTACGTAATCGACCGCTCGCCTACACCTCTGTCGGTGCCCCTGACGGTGCAATAAATGGAGATCACGCAAAAAAAAACGGGCACACAAGGTGCCCGTAAATCTAAAGGCAGACGCAAGCAACGCAGAAGCGTTGCTTCTCTCTCCCCTCCTGAACCGGGGTCGATTCAGGGCCGCTCCCATCGCGTTTTATGGGCGCGGACTCGAGACTCTAGGGGAATCCACTTAGAAAGTAAACAGTTTGAGCGGAGGAGGCCGTTAATGCAGACGCATCTTTGATGCCAGCGGACGAAATGTCCGGTATCTGCACCGATTGGCGGGTCGATCGATCCGCCGCAGAACCGCGTAGCAATCGGCGTCCAGCGGTCGCTGACACCCTCATCCTCTGTGGTAAAGTCAATGGTCATGGGGACCCTCGGAGGCGGTGACGAGCCGCTCGCCAGATATGACGTTGGCGTCTGAACAGCAACGCGGTTCAACGGGGCGCGACTTCGTTCGCCGGCGCGAGGCGGTGCTGGATGCCGCCACCGAGATCATCAACGGGCAAGGTCCCGACGCACTGAATCTCGAGCAGGTTGCGGACGTACTCAATCTCAAATATCAGGCTCTCTATTACTACTTCGAGAGCAAGGAAGACCTTGCATGCGAGGCGTTTCTGCGCTCGTTCAGGCAGCGCAGGGCCGCCTTGGAGGCAGCGAGGGCGGGCGAGGCTAGCGGGCTCGAAAGGTTGCTGGCTTTCCTGCGGGTCGAGCTCGCGGTGAGCCGCTCGGAACGCGTGCGCCTTTCCGCAATGTACGCGCTGTCCGAGGAGACCCTCGACAAGCTTCACAAGGTCCGGAACGAAACACTGGATCTGATCGCCGAGCTACTCGTCGCCGGCATCGACGATGGATCCGTCGCGCCGTGTCATCCGTCTACGCGCGCACTGGCCCTCGAAGCGCTCCTGGATCGATTCGTGACCCTTGGGCCCCCGGGGACCCGTGAAGCGACGACGCGCGCGGTGCTGGAGATCATCACGCAGGGTGTGCTCATGCCGGGGCGGCGAGTGCCGGAGCCGCCGCGGGACAACGTGCCCATCGAGACCACTCTCGGTTATGAGCGGGACCTTCAGGACGAAGAATTCGCGCGTTTTCAGGGCGTGCTTCGTACCGCGACCATCGCCTTCAACCTCCGAGGGGCGGCGGCGACTTCCATTCCCGAGGTGGCGCGTAGCATGGGGGTGTCAAAATCGGTGTTCTACGGCTACGCCGAGGACAAGGAAGAGCTCCTGTATCTGTGTTATCAGCGTGGTGCGATGATGCTGGACATTGCCCAGCGGATGGCCGTGATGAGGGTCGAGGATCCGGCGCACACGATCGTTCTTGGCTATGCGTACATCTACCGCGCCCATGGCAGTCAGGCGGGACCGATTCCGGTATTCAATTCACTCGGCTTCCTTTCACCGCCCCATCGCCGCGTCATCGGCATCCAGTATCGAGCGGTGGGACGTAACGCGCGGGGTGTGCTGAAGGAAGGCGAGCTCACCGGGCACTTTCGACCCGGGGCGGAAGTGGCGCACCGCGTGTTCTCCAGCCTGCTGACGGCACTGCCGCGGTGGTATACCGAGGACTATCCCCTGTCACTCGATGAAATTGCCGCCGAGAATCAGCGCTTCGTGCTGCTCGGGCTCGCTCCTCGTTAGCGCACGCCGGCTACGCGCGAGCTAGGCGCCCCCACCTACGCGGCCCGAATCAAACGCTTCACGCGAGCGCTCAGACGATGACGCCACAGATGCCGGTCGGTGGCGGCCGCGTTGGTGACGTAATTCAACTGCACGGAACGTCGCGGACCCTCGTAGGGCCGATAGCCGTGCCAGCAATT
>JAPULC010000348.1 GCA_027295305.1 Gammaproteobacteria bacterium | reverse complement strand
AGTGATCGAACATCACCGATGCCTGAGGCATCTCGGTCTGATTGTCGCAACCCATCACGAGGCGCGAGATGGGTTTGTCGACCCCCGGCACGTCACCGTATCGCATCGGATGATGCGTGTGCCGCGCGAGGGGTCTTCGGGTGACGGTGTGCGTCCAGTTATCGGGGGCTTCTACTTCAAAGGCGAGACCGACTTCGCGACGCCACGCATCGAGGGTGCGCGCATTGCCGAGGCTGTCCGCCCAGGTCATCGCTGCGCATTCGCGCCGACCTGCCGCGATCTCCGCCGCCATTCGATCCGCCTCGATGGTGAAGAGCCCCCGCGGCTCGTCCACCCGCACCACCTCCGCTTCCTGACCGGGTCGAAGAACCTGGATCTCCCAGGTTCCGCCTTCGCGGCCGCCGCCACAGAACCAGGGTGAGGGGACAAGGATGCGCCCACGACTGCCATAGATCTCGAGCTCATTGTCGAGTGCCAGAGAACAGCTGGTGGTCACCTGTGCCGACACGCCATTGGGAAATTGCAGCAGTGCCGCCGACCAACGATCCACTCCGTCCTCGACGTGCCCGTGCGCCGCTACCGCATCCGGATCGAGAAAACCCGCCTGAGTTCCCGCGCCGGCAACCATGCGCGCCGTGGACACGGTATAACAGCCGACGTCCATGATGGCGCCGCCTGCAAGATCGTTCCGAAAGATCCGGCTCTCGGCATTGAAAGGCGCCTGAAAGCCAAACGACGCTCGAATGTGGCGCACCTCGCCGATGACCTCCTGCGCGAGCAGCTCGCGCAGACGTTCGGTCTGCGGATGGACGCGATACATGAAGGCTTCCATGAGAAATACGCCTTCGGCTTGTGCCGCATCGACGAGCGCCATCACCTCTGCGTGATTGATGCCCATCGGCTTTTCGCAGAGCACGTGCTTGCCCGCTTGCACTGCCTTGATCGCCCACTCGACATGCTGCGGGTGGGGCGATGCGATGTAGACGGCATCCACATCGTCGGCCCCAAGCAGTGCCTCATAGCTTCCATAAGCGCCGGCTCCGCCAAAGTCATTGGCGAAGCGAGCGGCAGAGGCTCGAGTGCGACTGCCCACCGCAGTGAGCGATCCGCTCTCACTGGGCCCGAGCTGCGTCGCGAAGGTTCGAGCAATGTGCCCGGTGGAGAGGATTCCCCAACGTAGCTCCGCCATTGTTCCATCCCCTCGTAGCCGCATGCACCCCGGAACGGCGATTGTACTCCAGCGTTCCGGGCACCCCGGATTACTTCATCCAAGGGATCGGTTAACCTAGCGGTGGGTGGAATTGCGACACGGGGATGGGGTATCTGCGTGGTGACCAGAATCATTGGTCTCGCCTTGCTGGGTTTGTTGGCTCTCGACGCCACGGCCGCGCAGACCATCAATGTCGCTGATCGCGAGATAAACCTCTTGGGCTTCGGGGACATAAATTACATCGAAGACGAGGACGACCCGGGCGGCTTTGCTCAAGGCCAGTTCGTGGCCCTTCTGAGCGCATCATTGGCCGACAGATTCAATCTCTTCTCCGAGATCAGCGCCACGGCACGCGACAATGAATACGATGTGGAGGTCGAGCGGTTATTCGTGCGCTGGGAGTACTCCGACGTGTTCAAAGTGTCTGCTGGACGCTTTCACACGCCGCTTGGTTACTGGAACACCGCTTACCACCATGGGACCTGGCTCCACACGAGTGTCAAGCGTCCGGACGTCATCAAATTCGGCAGCCGCGTGATACCGATTCACTTCGTCGGTCTGATGGCAGAGGGAAGCGTTCCAATCGCGGACTGGAGCTTCAAATATCACGCAGGCGTCGGAAATGGTCGCTACGAGAACATCGCACGCGCGGGCGATGCCGGCGACATCAACAGCGATCGCGCATGGCTGATAACCGCATCGGGTCGCTCGTTCAACCTGCCGGTGAAGTTCGGCGCGTCGATTTACGGTGATCGCGTCTCGGCGAATTTCCTCACCGAGGACGTGGACGAGATCATCGTCTCGGCCTATTTCGTCTGGGACGGTGATCGCATCGAGGCGATCGCCGAATACCATCATCTCGATCACGAGCTCGAGTCGGGACCCGGAGATGACACATCCTCTGGCTACTACGCTCAGGTGGGATACCGGTTGCCGATCCAGACACCCCTCACGCCATACGCCCGGATCGAAAAGGTGGACATCGGGAACGAAGATCCACTCCTCGACGGCCTTGGACTCGACTACGATGCGACCGTCCTCGGTGTGCGCTACGATGTGGCCCCGACGGTGGCGTTGAAGGGCGAATACCGCCGTGAAGAGTTCGACAACAATGGCAAGCAGGATAACAACTTTCAGATTCAGCTGAGCTTTGTCGTGGGTGCCCGATGATCAAGAGATTCGCTGTCAGATCACTACTCCCACTGCTCTTGCTATGGGCAGGATGGCTCTACGCCGACGGGGAGGTGACGAGCAGCAGCCCGGTGGCCATCGTCGCGAACGAGAACGTGAGCGTCGACAACTTGTCGTTGCAGGAGCTCAGGCGCATCTTTCTCGCCGACAAGCAATACTGGCCCGATCGCACCCGGATCATCCTGTTGGTGCAGGCCCCAAACGCCTACGAGCGCCAGGTGGTGCTGGATCGCATCTATGAGATGAATGAGAACGAGTACAAGAGATATTGGGTGGCGAAGATGTTCCGCGCCGAGGTTCCGTCGGGTCCCAAGATCGTGTTCAGCACCAACATGGCGCGAGAGCTGGTGTCTTCCCTCAAAGGGGCCATCACGTTCATCAGGGCGGATGCAGTGCAGGGGCACGGGAAGATCCTCAGTATCGACCAAAAACTCCCGGGGGATCCCGGCTACCCGCTGATGTAGCTGGTTCTCGTCTCGAGACTAGGGCACAACGACGAGGGGTCCAATGAGTTCGATTGCCTGCTCGTAGACTGCGTTGAGCTCGGAGCTCGCCTCGATCACCTTCTGCACACGCTTCAGCGTCTGATTGGTCAGAGAGTCGACGCCCGTGCCCATGAACAGAACACGTCCTTCCAGCGCCAGCACCCCTGCCTCGTATTCCTCCAGATAGCGCTCCTGGAGGCTATAGGTGAGGGACAGCGCATTGACGAGCCCATAGTCCATTCTCGCCAGAGCCCCCGTCGCCACCGCCGTATCCCATGCCGTGTGCTCGAGCCGCACGGTCTGGAAGCCCTGGACGATATCGTCGAGCTGAGACACCTCCGTGATATCCCCTTCGGATTGGTTGCGTGCCAGGATCTCGTAGAGCGCATTGTGGAAGGGGATGACGGCGCCAATGCGCCCGCTGTTGCTTCGAATCTCCTGCTCGAAGCTGTAGATGGCGCGTTCGACGAGCTCGTCCTCCTCGGCCTCCTCGCGCCATTGGTCGAACGCAAGCGCAATCAGAATGCTCATGATAATCAGAACGGACTGAAAAACGCCCTGTGCGATCCAGCTGGTGTCGCTGGCCATCCGCTCGCAATCCCCCCCTGTGACGTGCGCGATTCTATTGCGCTGACCGAAGAAGGTCGACCCGAGCCCGTCCGCGCATTGGGCGCGCTCTCCCTCACTTACGATCTGTTGACAACGCAGCACGATTCTCTGGCGAAGCAGGTGCCAGGCACGCGTGCCTGGCACCGGAGAATGGAGTAGCCTCGCTCAATCGTTCGTTTCAGCGCGGAGTGTCACGAGGATGAGCGAAGTTCCGATCACCGCAGACGAGGCGACGCACGAGTTCGGCTTTCATACGCGCTCGGTGCACGCCGGCCAGCGCCCCGACCCGAATACCGGCGCGCGAGCGGTCCCGATATTCCAGACCACGAGCTACGTGTTCGAAGATCCCGAATCAGCGGCGGCCTACTTCAATCTTCAGGAATACGGCAACACCTATTCACGCATCATGAATCCCACCGTCGCAGCGTTCGAGGAGCGGGTGGCGAATCTGGAGGGCGGCGTCGGGGCCGTGGCATTCGCGAGCGGCCTTGCGGCGCAAGCCGCCGCCTTCGTCACGATGCTGTGCCCCGGCGATCACGTGATCGCGTCAAGTGCCCTCTACGGCGGTTCGATCACGCAACTCAAGCACCTGTTCGGGAAACTGTCCGTCGAGCTCACGTTCGTGGATCCAGACGATATCGACAACTGGCGTTCGGCAATCGCCCAGAACACGAAATTGCTCTTCGGAGAGACCATCGGTAATCCAGGCGGGAACGTGCTCGACATCGAGGCGCTCGCAGGCCTCGCCCACGAGCACGACATTGTGCTGATGGTGGACAATACCTTCGCGACGCCTTATCTGTGCCGCCCCATGGAGTGGGGTGCCGACATCGTGGTGCACTCGGCCACCAAGTTCATTGGGGGGCACGGCACGAGCATCGGCGGCGTGGTGGTAGAGTCGGGAAAATTCGACTGGTCGAACGGGCGTTTCTCCGTGGTTGCAGATCCCTCCCCCGCCTACCACGGCCTGCCGTTCCACAATACGTTCGGGATCTATGGCTATCTGATGAAGCTACGGGCCGAGACGTTGCGCGATCTCGGCGCTGCGTTGAGCCCGTTCAACGCATTTCTGTTTCTTCAGGGCCTCGAGACCCTCGCGCTCCGAATCGATCGTCACGTCGACAATACCGAGGCAGTTGCGCAATATCTTGCTGCGCGCCCGGACGTGGACCGGGTGCGATACGCCGGCCTCGAGTCGAGCAAATATCGCAAGCTCAAGGAACGCTATCTGCCGAAAGGGGCGGGCGCAGTGTTCTGTTTCGACATCCAAGGCGGGTGGCGCTGCGGGCAGGAGTTCATCCGCAATGTCACGCTGTGGTCGCATCTTGCGAACGTTGGCGATGCCAAGAGCCTCATCATTCATCCCGAGAGCACCACGCACAGACAGCTGAATGTCGAGGAGCTCGCGGCAGCGGGCATTACGCCAGGGACGATCCGGCTGTCCGTGGGGCTGGAGGACGTGCAGGATCTCATCTGGGATCTCGAGCGGGGTTTCGAGGCCGCAGCCAGAGCCAGGGAGTGAGTGAAATGGCAGGAAGCGACGCGTTGGAGCGGTTCCAGGATCCCGAGGTGATCCTGAGGGCACTGCACACGGCAAAGACCATCGCCATCGTGGGCTTGTCACCGAACGAGCTGAGGGGCAGCAACTTCGTGGGTTTCTACATGCAACGCCACGGCTTTGAGGTGATTCCCGTCAATCCCCGCGCGCGCGAGATTCTCGAAATGACCTGTTACCCGAGCCTCGCAGACATTACGAAGCCCATCGACATCGTCAACGTGTTTCGCGCCGCCGACGCGGTGCCGGAGATCGCGACGCAGGCGGTCGCCGTCGGCGCGAAGCTATTGTGGCTGCAGTTCGGCGTGATCAGCATCGAAGGCGCGGAGATCGCGCAGCGTGGTGGCCTCGACGTCGTGATGGATCGCTGCCTCAAGGTCGAGCACGCGCGCTTTCTCGGACGCATGCATTGGCTTGGATTCAGCACCGGCGTGATCGATGCACGCCGGCGTGGATTGCAGTAATTGCGGCAGCGCTTTGTAAAAGCCCCACTCTTCTGTGGGAGCGGCTTCAGCCGGGGGCGCCTAGCCGCGAATGGCGGACTTCGCGGGCTGTAGATTCGCGGCTAAGTAGGCGCCCCCGGCTAAAGCCGCTCCCACACCAGAGGACGTTCGCGGCTGAAGCCGCTCCCACGCCAAAGGACGGGGGGCTAACGCGGCGCGATGCTGCGCTGCTTCTCGATCTCCACCTGTCGTTGCGCCTGCCAGTCGGAGCGGTGATTGGCTGGATACACCTGCACCGCGGTCACCTTGTACTCGGGACAGTCGGAGAGCTCGGTGGTGAGGACGTTGGTGCCCGTATCCGGATGAGGGTCTCCTGGAGTCGGTGCATGGCGTAAGCCACCCCGCGCTCGCGCACCGCTAATAGTGTTTCTTCACCGCAGCCGCGTTGGGCAGCCGACGCAGAAGCCTCTACAGGCCGTATTCGAAGGTCTGGGTGGCTTGGCCGGACAAATCCCCGTGGGCGGGCCGTGTGAGCGTGACGGTTCGACCCCGATTGGACGCTACCAGGCCGATGACTCCACTCGCTTGGTCGGCAGCGGACAATGTGCCGGCCTTGTACCCGGGATCGCCGCCGGGCGACAAAGTGCCCGAGGTATTGAGCAACGCGACCCATGAAGCGGTGTCGCCCGGTAGCGTGCTGGCATAGCCTTCGGACACACGCGACTGATCGCTGCGCATGGCATCGTCGACGAGCTGTCCCGCTTCCTGGTAGCGCGACTCAATCGGGGACATCGACGTCACGTCGTTCCCACATGCGCTCAGCATCACAACCGCAATCACGACGATTCCCAGCTTGATCAGTAACCCATTGCGGGAGACATCCGCCACTAACGACTTGTGTCCCATTCGATTCTCCTACGTAGCTGATGACTCTCCGACGGCTCCAGCAAATTAAAGACAAGACCCTCGGAAATGCCAAGCAAAGGGCAAGATGAGCAAACAACGAGCAAGTCGCAGTGACACGCGTCGCAGCCTCGCAGGCAGCCTCGCAGTCGCAGCACCCCGCGTC
>JAPULC010000347.1 GCA_027295305.1 Gammaproteobacteria bacterium | reverse complement strand
CGTGGATCAGAAAACGGGCACGATGATAATCAATGAAGTAACAGGGCTCCCGAAGTTCGCATTGGATATGCCAAGCATCGACAAGTTCATGGGGATGTATCTAAAGATCCATGAACGCGTCATGCTTTTGCGTGGTGAAGTTACGACACGAACGGAACAGCTGAGCGACAAGAACAACCCAGACACGGTCGACTCGCGAGGCTTGAATGAACACCTGAAGCAGCCCGCCGCGATCCCGCCAAACTTCAGCAAGAGAGATTTGCGATCGATGGCCACCCAGGTGTTGATGGGTCGCGAGCCGTCGCTTGGCGGATCGCTCGATGAAGATATTATTGACGCACCCGTGGAGGACGAAGATGGCAATGACGATCAACATGACGACACTGCATAGATACGAGAGAGGGAAGCTTCACCGCGCCATGGCGGCAATGTCCGCGGAGGCCGAGAAGGTGGTGGCCGATGGCTACGAACTGGCCGGCTATCAGGTAGTTGCAGAGGAACGTTGCATCGTGACGTTGTATAAGAGAGTGGCCCGCCGCACCCCGACACCGGAGTCCGCGCTGGTTGGAGAATGATCTGTGCGCACCGTAGTTTCCATTATCCTAGTCTTGGCTGTGACCACTTGCGCTTTGCCCGTCGAGGCACCCGCGAGTGATCCGGTTGCCGTTGATATTCCTGACGCGGAGGTGCCCGCCGCACCCCTTGTGGAAATCGTACTTCCACTTGAAGCCGAAGATGTGCAGGCATTCGTGATCGAACGCCGCGGCGAGGGCCCCCTAGGCGTGCGCGACGCCGGCGTGCTGCTGGCGCGCATGACCGTGAGCGAGGGCACTTCACTGCAGCCGCTGCGGGAGGGTTGGGAGCTGGATCTTCAGGGCATTCTGCAGGTCGCGCGCATCACGCAGCTCCGGCGCGAGACGCTATGGGATAGCCTGTCGAGACTGAGCCCCCATGTCGCCATGATCGAGGAATACACCAAGCCACGACAGCGCTGGACTAGCACGCTGCCCGCGCGCAGCGATGGTGCGCCATCTGGCTGGACCGAATGCACAACCTGGTACCGCGCGAACGGTCGGCAGCACGGGCTCCCTAAGGGCTGCAATGGCACCTGGAAGGCCGGCCACAAGAACTGGGTCACGGTGCGCGATTACGCGATCAATCTCGTGCTGTCCCCCGACGAGCCACCGCAGGCTGTGCAGGGGTACCCCACGACGTGGGGCGGCATCATGGACATCTGGACGTACATGGAGCGAAATCCACATGCATGCTGGCTGTCATCGCCTGGCACCGCGGGCTACTTTTTCGGGAAGCGCGGGGTGGTCGGAAATGAGTGCCAGGAGGTCCCTGAACGGTTGATCAAGCGCAGTAAAGTGATCGATGTCAGAATCATGATGCGCGACCTCAAACGAATGCGGCACAGGGAGTCTCCCGATGGTTGAACTGAAAGTCACGATCGAATCGCCTGATGGGACGATGTCCCGCTACTCTGTGCGCGCCCCCCTAGCAGCTAGCCGGGAATGCGTGGCCAGTGCAATGGAAGTTGGTTTCGCGCTGCTCGGCGCGTTTTTCAGAAAGGAACCCGATGTCAACAGGATGGAACCGAGACGACTTCAGTAGGCGTCGATATGTCGTGGAGGGGGACACCCTCGACAAGGCAAAGCTCATCGAAGTGATCGTCATGGTCGATGGAAAGCAGCTGGTGCGCGTCCAGGCGCGCGAGCCCGGCATAGTTGCGATGGTGTCCAAGCCAAACGATCAAGGGTTTGAGATCGACATGATCGAGCCGGCAAAGGGCAAGTTCGTGGATCGCGCTTCGCCCGCCGAAGTGGAACAAGTTCAGGAGTGGCATTTCACAGCGCTCGGGCTGAACGATGGCTAAGCACGCGCGCAAACTCTTCCGGCCGATTGATCAAGTGATCTGCGCGTCTTCCCTGGACCAAGATCGAGGGTTGCTCGCCCTTCCCCCGAACTACTTCAACCACACGATCACGGATCCGCCATACAGCGAATACGTGCATCGAAAGAAGATGTCAGGTAGCTCAAAAGGAGCGGTTTCGACGCCTGTCACATTCGATGCACTGACGTTGGAAGAGCTGCAGACAATGGCGTTCGAGATCGTGCGTACAACAAGTGGATGGGCGCAAATCTTTTGCGCCGATGACGATATGCGATCATGGCGCGAGGCGCTGTCGGCCGCGGGCGCGATGCGATGGGTCACCTGCATTTGGACGAAGCCCAATGGCACACCACAGTTCCGCGGTGAAGGCCCAAGCCAGCCATGCGAACACATCGTGACGGCTTGGTGCGGAGAAGGTCGGCCGATCTGGAATGGCGGAGGCAAGATGGGTCACTACAGTGTCCCGACGGAACCCAGCTCCACTCGCAGGCACGAAACGCAGAAGCCGTTGCGCCTCATGAAAAATCTGGTGCTTGATTTCACGATGCCGGGTGACCTCATCTCAGATCCCTATGGTGGCGCTGGCACGACGGGGATGGCAGCGCGCGTGACGGGACGTCGGTATGTGCTGTGGGAGATGGACAAAGATCATGCAGAGAGATCGTCTGCCTGGATCGGCGCCGCATCCGAGCAACTGAGCATCGAGCGAATGTATCACCGAGCGCGTGGGGCTGCGTTCGGGGATGAGCCACAACCCTCGTCAGAACAATCGGAGATGAATCTTGCCGCATCTAGTCCCGCCCAACCTGCCTAGCCTTCCCCGCGGCAACTTCACCTGGACCCGCAACAACTCGCAGGCATGGATCGAGCTGTCGCTGCAGCAAGCCATTGTGACGTTCCTGAAGCTGTTCGAGGATGAGCATCCTTGGGTTCGGCGCGGATCGATGACAGTTGTCGAGCGCTTTTCAGACACGGGCATCACAGTGCGCGTGCCGTTCGGTCCCACGGGACCGCCTCAGCGAAAGGACAACTTCCTGCAGCGCTCGGGACTGCCCCTCGCGGTCATCTCATGCGAGCGCGAGCGCGATATGCGCGTCTTCGAGGTCGCCACGTCCTACCCGGCGGGCAACGATTCTCCGTCCGATGTACAGTTGGCGCAGGCGCGCCTTTCCATGCGCGCGCAGGAGTTCAATACGAGGTCATGATAAATAATCAGAAAGGGCTCGAAGGATGAGGAACGTAGTGTGGCTAGGAATAGCTCTGAGCCTCGCGAAGGGCGTGGACGCAGGCTGGGTTTCTGAAACGGTCTTAGGGGCTGTCATGGGGGTGATGATCGGGTGGGCGGGTCACATCGCTTGGCTGAGGAACCATCCCGACCAGCAAGAAGGGCTTGAAGGATGACCATATCCAAGGAACGCATTGAGGCTTTGTTGTACAAGGCCGATCCGGAAGGTCTCATCAAGATGGGTGCGCCTGCTGACGAGTACAGCCCCGAAGCCAGAATGTTGAGGACAGCATTGCTGTCCAACCCGGGGCCGAAGGATCCAACTGAGCTTGCCCAGAGATTATGTTCGATCTTCGATGAGATGTTCGAGGGTTGTGGCGGGGGCGGGTATGACTTCGGGCCTGTGGCACAGGAGATCTGGGCCGAGCAGCAACAAGGGCTCGTCGTCGGTGAGGCCGTAGTGTGTCTCTCATGCGATCGCGGATGCATGGTAGGCGACCTCTCGTGTACCCATTGCGGCGCATCCCTGCCGGGGGTGGGCGATCTTCAATCAGGGCTCGACCATGGATGAGATTCGATGGGCGAACGTCGCAGTGCATGGCGTCGCCATTGAGCGCGTCTCACCACCCGTGCGGCTACGCTGCCTGTGGTGCCCCAAGGGTGCGCGCAAGCGGATCACCCACGCCCTGATGTGCAACGGCCTGGCCATGGCCAGCGGGTGCGAATGGCACGCCTATCAAGAGCTTAGGCGCATGCAGCAAAAAAGGCTCGGTGAACGATGACGTGGAAGAAGAGTCACGGTGGCCCGATGGTCCCCAGCGAATACGTGTGGGTTCCTGAGGAGGCTGACGGGAAGCGGGCTTTGATCGCCGTGGTGTGGGCGGATGGGTCTGTTGCGCTCGGCCGCTCAGGCGGAAACATGGAGGCGTGCAAGATCTGCATGGGGCCCGAGGTACTGATCGGGCTTGGCGCAATCCTCGCTGACCTGAAGGTTGCCCGCGAGGCGGTAGCTGCTGATCGCGAACAGCAGAAAGGGCTCGAAGGATGAGCGACAGCGATTTTCCGGAATTTGGAGATAAGCAGCTACTACCCAAGCAAGATGTCATCTGGCCCAGCACCCAGCGGATGCCATTCGACAACCGCGGCCGGCTGAAGCCCGGCGGCCCGGGCCCGCTCACGGAAGTGCGCTTCTATGAGCACCCCGACCTGGTGAACTTCCCGCAGTGGAATCGCACCAGAGGCAATGAATGGACTGACCAGCCCTTCAGGCAAATCGTGTTCACGTTCCTCGCGGGGTTCTTCAAGAACCGACCATGGCCACTGAAGTGGGATGTCAAAGAGATTGCCTCCATGGCGCGCAGCGTCAACCGGCTATCAGATGATCGGGTGTACCTCGTCATCGGAATCACGCCGCGCGAAGGTGATCGAGTGGAGACGGCTATCACATTCCCCGGTGTGCGCGCCGATGATCCTGCAGGTGTGACGGCTCGGCTGGACTTGGCCGCGGGCACGCTTGATGTGCTGTTCGCCAGCCAGTAGTACATATCCCGTATGGGTAGAAAGACAGGGAGAAACCGATGGCATCTGGAATCCTCATCGACGGCTTGATCGTCGACTTGCTGCACCCGATCACCAAGCATCCGATCCCGGTGTTTGGGCCGGAAGACACAGGCATGGAGTTCAAGCCGGGGGACGGATACAACAAGCGTCGCCGTGTGGCCATGCGCGCGGGCATCATCCACTGGACGGGCAGCGAGAACCCTCCTGAAACGATGTTCCGCACGCTCAACCGACGCAAGCTCGGCGTCGAGTTCTGCATCACGCAGCTGGGGTCGGTTTACCAGTTCTGTGACCCGTGCGAAGTCGACACGGCGGACGCTGGCGCGGCCAACAAGTTCTCGTGGGGCGTAGAGATGATCTGCGATGGCCTCGTGCGCAAAGGAAAGCCGACGAAGACCCCCAAGCACATGCCTCCCCGCACGAAGTACAAGACCGAAATCCACGGTGCGAAGGTGACCTGCCGACAGATGTACCCAGCACAGCTGCAGAGCCTGTTCGCGCTCAACGCGCTGATGGCCGACAACGTTCCCGCGTATGGAGAAGCCGTGTGCCTCGCGACGGGGGTTATCAACTTCAAGCGGTTCCGCGGCGCGATGGGACACTACAACCTGAATCGCGGCAAGACCGACCCTGGCCCTCACACTATGCATGCGCTGCGCAACTTCATGGCGACGCGGCATCTCACGGGCGAAGAGATCGATGCACTGGAGGATCGAGATGGCCGCTAAGAAGAAAGTGGCGAAGAAGATGATGTCACTGGGTGTGCAGGTGCGGGAGCTGCGCATGCTAGCCCATGACGCGCTTGCCATCCTGGAGGACAATCGGATCATCGATCCGTTCGCGCGCAGGGATGCAAGGGAGTTGCTGCGTGGCTTCATCCACAGAACTAAGTGATCAGGAGTTCGCCCGGCGGATGCGGCAGCGGCGGTCGCGCGCTCGGTTCCCCGACCTGCCCGCGGACATCATAGCGTGCAACACCTGCGCGGGAGCAGGCGTGCACTCAGGTCGGGAGTGCAACCGATGCAATGGATTCGGGTTCCTTCACCCTGACGGTACGGTTGCAGAGGTACACGCGGCCCGCGGCGGCTTCTACGAGTTCGGCGCCATTGATGCGGTGTTTGAGACCATGTGCAACATCAAGCTCGCCTATGCCGGCGCCGCATCGGAGCCCAGAAACAACGGCTGGTATCCAGGCACTGAAGGCTGCGAGTACTATTTCGTAGCGGGCCCTGATCTACTGGCGAAGCTGTGCGGAACGGAGTCTCAGCGGTTTGCGACGCGAACATTTCCAGACCGAAATGACATCGAGGCATGGTTGCTACCAACGCCATCGCCCGCCCGAGCGCGCCTGATGATGAGCCTAAATACCGTGCCCAATGATCTGGTGGTCTGGTATGCGGATCGGAAAGCGGATGATGCGAAGGCCATCCCCCTATTCGTCTATCATGCGATGCAGCACTGCCGGGACATGAACAATGAGGCCATCTCACAAGTCGAGAGGGTCACGCGCGTGATGCGGGGGGACTACACAGTTCATCCAGAGCACGATGGCGTGTGCGAGGCACTGCCTAGGCCAGATTCCGCAGTGCTGAAACTGAACCCTGTGATGCGCGGTGAGCCGATCCAGTCGGAGCATTGCAGCTTGCGCTCGGCGGGTGGCGTGGCCAAGTTGAAGAGGTTGCTGCCGAGGACGATCGGGCCGGTTGCGTTGTCCATGGAAATGCGTGGTGAGAAGGGCGCGACCACGTGGAGCGGTTCCTCATTCATGGAGATAATGACACTGTGAAAAAGGACGAAACGATCGAGTTGCTCACGCCCGTCTGCGAGCATGGGCATGCAACGGCGCGCATTACTGAGGGAGGTGAATCCTTTGTGACCAGCATCTCTTCGGCACGCGAGGGCGAAGACCTCCAGCCCGGCGAAACACTCGTGGCCACAGAGGCCATCGAGGGTCAGCCACACAAGCGCAGGATCATCGACAAGTACACGCGGCCGGGTCCCGCGCGCTCGGCGACGCCGAAGTATCGAAAGAACTACGACGACATCGAGTGGAACTGATGGTCGACACCCGCACATGGGATGACAGGGCGTACGCGGCCTACATGCGCGGGCGTCGCGGGGAGCCCGAGCTGATCGCGAGTTCCTCGTCGACCGGATGGGTATCGTTCGGATTGATCGTCGAGAGTCGTCTTCGGCAAACGAACGTGGATATCCAGCAGGCGATCCATGCCACTTTGACTCAAATCGGAATCTCAGATGCCGCCGCCCTCGGATTTTCTCTGATGCCCGGCGGAGCTTATCGGTGCGCGAGGGAGCGCAAGTTCGAGGTGGATGGCCGACAGGTGGTCATCCCCGCGGGCACCGACATAGTTCAAACCCTAGCCACCCGATAGGTTTTGAGGCTACGGTGCCTCAATGGGCGCCGCAGTAGCAGAAAAGCCAGCCACGCCAAAGAAGCGACCGCGGCGCCCGAAGCGCCCATTGCCGCATCACCCGGCCGCACCGGTTGAGGAAGACCCCGGACCTTCCGAGGATTTTCTGATCGCGTTCGAGAGTGTGAAGGATCCGAACGATCCCTACTGGCGGGACATCTACACCGACATGCTGAAGGAGTCCCTTCCGCTGTTCGCGAAGGACATCCTGGGCATGGAGGTCGCGCCGCATCTCATGGACTGGGGCGAGGCGGTCAACGAGCATAGCCGGCTCGCTATCCTCGCGGCGAGGGACCACGGAAAATCGGCTTTCTTCTCCTACGCCTATCCAATCTGGCGCGCGTGGTCCGAGCCGGGCGTCGAGGTCTACCTGTTCAGCCGCACGCTGGAGCAGGCACAGGATCTCCTCGATATCGTCATATACGGCAAGAACAACCTGCAGGGCCTGATCGACCTCAAGCACCTTTCGTATCTGTTCCCGACGAAAGACGACTTGC
>JAPULC010000346.1 GCA_027295305.1 Gammaproteobacteria bacterium | reverse complement strand
GGAATTGCAGTCGTCCTCGCCCTGGTTCACGTGCGTGTCGGTGATCACGCCGAAACTGAACAGGCGCCGGCCGAGCGTGTCGGGGTTCATCGATTCCTTGGTCATGGATGGCTTCCGATTTGAGTCGTGAAGAGAGGCGTACACCGCCTACGCCTATGAAAGTACCTTGTACGGCGGGCCCTGACGATCCTCCCCTGACGTCGAGAGTAGCGAAGCCCGGGGGAAGAATCTATCTGCCGAGATGATCTTCCGAATGACTGCTGCTGGCTACGACCAGACATTGGGCGACTGACGCTGCGAGGTCCGCTTTCTGCTCGAAAGCAGCCGCGAGATTCATGAAATTCGAAAGTCGCGCGTCATAGGTCGGGTTACCGATCCAAAGCGGACGCCCAGCGTGTGGGCCGCCGAGGTCTGCAATTGACCCTAAGCAGTCGTTCTGCGAATTCGCATCACAAATCCAAATTAAACGACTCACGCGCGTTGTCTGTGTCTCAATCCATAAGAAATGCCAGCAATCTTGCGTATGCCCGAGCATCATCGATCGCCTTGTGTGTGTGGCTGCAGTGGCCAAGCCATTCCGGCGGATAATTCTCCGGCGAGCATTCCCATAGAGGCCAGTTCAGTTTACCGGCGGCAAAGGAGCGGAGGCACAAACCGCCCGCATAGAACAACCGTTCACCTGTCCAGGGTCCCTTCAAAAGCCGAATACCTGCAAACCGTCGAAGATAGAAATCCATCCAAGGTCCATCCATCGCGAGCGGGTGGGCCACGAATATGGCATCACCGGGCAAGCCTTGAACCCAGTGCACGAAGCGGGCGACAACTTCCCTAGGAGGCTCGGGACTGTGGGTTGCAGCAGCAAGGGCTTCAGGCTGGCTCTGGAACCACGCCATCGTCAATGGATCTGGCGTCGCTCCGTCAAGGGTGTTGAGAACAGCCTGAAAACTATCGGCTTCCTCCCCCTTCGCGTTCACTGCCACCGAAGCGAAGGAAAGCATGGAGTTCTCGCCAGGCGTTGCGCCATCCACTTCAACATCTGTGACAACGTAAACGGGTTCCACGGGGCGATAGCTTCGATTTGGTTCTTGGTGTGTCTCCGGATGAATATTAGCTTTTGAATCGACGGAAAGAAAGTATCGTGCCCACTTCGGCTTATGGCTAAAAGCCGACATTAGGCGGGCCGCGCTGCGAGGTCCGCTCTCCGCTCGAAAGCCGACGTGGCAGGCATGGGATTCTAAAGGCTCGACGTTCGATGTCCGGTTGCCGCGACAAAGCGGACGCTGCGTGCCTACGTCGCTAACGTCGGCTCCTGTCCCTCAGCGGCCATTGGCGAAGCGCACAGCTCCATGTGCTATCGTACCCATCACCGTTCTCACCAAACAGGAGGAACGTACCGTGTGACGCCGACCGTCAGGCCGGCGATACCGATAGACAACCGTCAAACAAGGAGCAAACCATGGGCCGCGCGACCCCCGAGGCGCGCGATCGCGACGCGATCGCGAAGACCCTCCAGCACGACATCGACGGCGCCAGGACGGGCAAAGGCGACGCCATGAAGCCCGCGTTTCACATTGCGAGGAGGAACCGCAAATGAAGCGTTCCTCCAATATGGCCAACGTCGTCGGGACGCTGGCGCTGCACGAGAGGCGAGCAAGATGACGGACACACCGGCGCGGCCCTGCAAGGTCGGACTCATTCTGCCCGAAGGCGAGTTGGACATGGGGGGGCAGACGGCGCGTTGGCGCGACTACGCAACGATGGCCGGCGTGGCCGAGGACATCGGCGTCGATTCGCTCTGGTTCGTCGATCACCTGATCTACCGGGGCGAGGCGACCGAGGCGGCGCAACAGGGCGTCTGGGAGTGCTGGTCGATGCTGACGGGGTTGGCCGCCATTACCCGTCGCGTGGAGCTCGGATCCTTGGTCACCCCGACGTCGTTTCGAAACCCGGCGGTGTTCGCCAAGATGATCGATGCGGTGGAAGAAATCTCGAGTGGACGGGTCATCCTGGGTCTGGGGGCGGGTTGGCACGAGGACGAGTACCGTGCCTTCGGTCTGCCGTATGATCGTCGCGTATCGCGATTCGAAGAGGCGTTCACCATCATTCGATGTCTGCTTCGCGACGGCGTGGTCGACTTCGAGGGAACCTACTACACCGCGCGCGAGTGCGAGCTTTGCCCGCGTGGCCCACGTCCCAACGGCCCACCGCTGATGATCGGGTCCAGCGGGAAACGCATGCTGGCGATTGCCTTGCCCCATGTCGACAGTTGGAATGCCTGGCTTTGCGGCGGCGCCAGCAGCGCCGATGAGGTTCCCGCGCGACGGGCGCACGTGGACGAAGCCTGCCGGGCGGTGGGGCGCGACCCGGCCGAGGTCGGGCGCAGCGTTTCGATTATCGTGAACCTGACGGATAGGAGTGACATCCCGAAAAGCATGGACCCGAGCTCGGCGCAACCCCTCGGCGGGCCACCCGAGGAGATCGCCGCGGGCTTGCGGGCGTTTGCCGGGCAAGGCATCGACCATCTGCAGATCTACCTGGCCCCCAATACGGTCCGCAGCATCGAATCGTTCGCGCCAGTGCTGGAAGCATTCGACGGATAGGTCGCACGCCGGCGTCCTGGCTTCCGCAAAGTTAGCGTTG
>JAPULC010000345.1 GCA_027295305.1 Gammaproteobacteria bacterium | reverse complement strand
GGGCTGGCCGCCTATTACGAGTTTCGAGGCCAGATGGTGCGCGCGATGGAGTATCGCGAGCGCTCGTTCGAGATTGCTGCGACATTCACCCCTCCGTTGGAGATGACGGCGCAGCAGCTCAGCTCCCTCGGCGACTACGTGCGGACTGGCGACACCGCCACTGCGGAGGCCAAGCTCGCGGAAGCGATCGCCGCCCTGCAGCCGCCGATGAACGTTCTGATTCCGTTAGGTGAGCTGGTATACTATCTCGAGATCGAGGACATTGTGCGCGCCGAGCAGGCGATTGCGGGCGTGGAACAAATGATCGAGCAGTTCTCTTTCGAGTCCTGGCGTCCGGCCGCCGTGCGCGGGCATGCGCGTGTGCACGAGCTTCGCGAGGAGTATTCTCAAGCGATCGTGCAGTACGAAGAGCAAGCGCGGTTGAGGCCCGCCAACATGTCGATCAATCGCGATCTCGGACGCGTGCACCGCCTGATGGGTGATCTCGACGCCGCTGAGGAGCTCTTGCAAGAGAGATTGAAGACCGTGCCAGTGGGTCCCCGGACCCACTACCAATTGGCGTTGGTCTACATCGATATGGACAAACCCGAAGACGCGCGACGCCACTTGGAACAAGCGCTCACAACGTGGAGCGAGGCGGACGAGGCGTACGAGCCGGCGCGGTTGGCGCGGGAGAAGTTGAAGGAGTTGGGAGGGAGCTGAGAGCTTGCAGCTGACAGCTTGTGCGCCGGCAAGATGATCGTTGTCACAATGACCCGTTTGCTCGAATGGCGATTCCCTTACGTGTTGAGCGCCGCACTGACCGTGGCGGTGGCATGCGCGCCTAGCGACGTCCGCAACGAAGAACAAAGCGCGTCCTATGACGATCTGATTGCCCTGTTCGATGAGTGGCGCGTTTTCCAGAGGCCCCAACTCATTGATGGCGCACCGGACTACTCGGCTGGCGCGATGGCAGCGCAATTCGACGAGCTGCCGAGCTTCCAGCGTCGGCTGCAAGCCATTGCCCCGAGCGAATGGCCCGTCAGTCAACAGGTGGATTACCACATAGTACGGGCCGAGATGAACGGTCTCGAGTTCGACCACCGAGTTCTTCATCCCTGGTCACGGAACCCCGCCTTCTATCGAACGGTGTTCCCGTCGCAGAGTGACGTGCCCGCTCGGGAGGGGCCGGTAGCGTACGGTGCGATCGAAATATGGGATTACGAATTCCCACTTCGGCCCGATGCGGCTACGCGTCTTACGACGCAGCTACGAACAATCCAGCCCCTTCTCGATCAAGCAAAGGAAAACCTCGTTGACGACGCCAGAGATCTCTGGCTCGCGAGTATCCGCACAATGAACCGGCAGAGTGCCGACCTCATTGCGTTAGCGGCTCGGGTAGTGGGGTCAAACGACGAATTGGAGTCGGCTATTCAGCTCGCCCGCGAGGCCACCGATGACTTTCGACGCTGGCTCGAAAGAGAGGCACCGTCCAAAACGGGGCCATCGGGAGTCGGTGTCGAAAACTGGAACTGGTACATGCAGAACGTGCACCTCGTGCCCTACACCTGGGACGAGGTTGTGACACTGATGCGGCGGGAGCTGGTTCGTGCACACGCGTTCCTCGCGTTGGAAGAACATCGCAATCGTGCGCGGCCGCCGCAGGTACCCATCGCTACCGCCGGGGAATACGATCGCCGACTCAATGCGGCCGTTACCGAGTACATGGCGTTTCTCGAGGAGGAGGAAGTCGTCCCAATC
Source organism: Gammaproteobacteria bacterium (assembly GCA_027295305.1). Lineage (GTDB taxonomy): Bacteria > Pseudomonadota > Gammaproteobacteria > Pseudomonadales > Azotimanducaceae > JAPULC01. Next base: position 1,555 of record JAPULC010000345.1, on the reverse strand, counting down.
CGCGACTATATGGATGGCGCGCTCCGTGCGAGAATTGGATCGTTCAGCCCCGCCGAAGGCATACGACCGTTCTTTAGCGAGGTGACGTATCACGATCCGGTGGTGATGCGGACGCACGGTTACCACTGGTTTGATCTGGCGAGGATGGCACGCGAACCGCACGCAAGCCCGATCCGAAGCGTACCGCTGTTGTACAACATCTTTGACAGCCGCGCGGAAGGTCTCGCGACCGGGATGGAAGAGATGATGATGCATGCCGGGCTGTTCGATAATCGGCCACGGGCCCGTGAGCTGATCTACATTCTCCTGGCCCAGCGCGCGGCGCGTGCGTTAGGCGGTCTGATGATGCACGCGAACCAATTCACACTGGAGCAGGGAGCGGAGTTCGCCTCCCAATGGACGCCCCGCGAATGGCTCCCGGCCGACGGAAGCACGATCCGGGGTGAGCAGCACTTCTACCTGCAACAGCCTGGATATGGCACGAGCTACCTAGTCGGAAAGATTCAAATCGAACGGCTGTTGGCTGAGCGCGTCCGCCAACTTGGTGACGACTTCACGCTCAAGGGGTTCATGGATGAGCTCAACGGGGCGGGCGTGATTCCCATGTCGCTTGTCCACTGGGAGTTGACCGGAGAAGCCGATGAGATTTTGCAGGTGAAAACGCCGCGATGATGAGGCGCTCGGTCTTCGCCCTCGGGCTCATCGCGTTTAACTTCGCCTGCGGCTCGGCGAGCGAGACGATCGACCTCAAGCTGGCCCACTCCGCGGCGCCGCAGTCATTGATCGCGCTCTCCGCCCAAGAGTTCGCCCGTCGAGCGAACGAGCGGTTGGGAGACCGAGCGCGCATCGCGGTATTCGGTTCGGGCCAGCTCGGCGGCGATGCGGTCGTGCTGCAGAAGCTCAAGCTCGGCACCGTCGACATGTCCCTACCATCCACCGTCATGTCGTCAGCGGTCGAGGCATTCGCGCTCTTCGAGATGCCCTACCTGGTGCGCGATCGGGAGCACATGCGACGCATCGAGCGCGACATATTCTGGCCCGCGCTGGCCCAGCGTGCGGAAGAGGAAGGGTACAAGGTATTGGCGGTCTGGGAAAACGGGTTCCGACACCTGACGAACAACACCCGCCCCATTGAGACGCCCGGCGACCTGCGCGGGATCAAGATCCGAACACCGCGTAGCCCCTGGCGCGTGAGGGTGTTTCGGGAATTCGGCGCGCAGCCGTCTCCGCTTCCGTTCTCCGAGGTGTTCCTGGCGCTCCAGACCGGTGTGATGGACGGGCAGGAGAACCCCCTGAGCAATGTGGTGACGGCTCGTTTCCACGATGTCCAACGTTACCTTTCACTCACTGCGCATGTGTACAGCCCGGCGTATGTGGTGGTGGGCGTCGAGCGTTGGGCTGAGCTGCCGCAGGACGTGCGAGAGATCCTCGCAGAGGTCGCGCGGTCAACGCAGCAGTTCGTGATTACGGCGGCAGCGGCGCTGGATGCAAGACTGTTGGATGAATTGCGGGAGACCGGTATACAGATCAATCGGCCAGATCAGACGAGCTTTCG
>JAPULC010000344.1 GCA_027295305.1 Gammaproteobacteria bacterium | reverse complement strand
CAGCGCACGCTGGAGTTCCTCTCCCGATATCTGTGATGAGAAAATGGTGCCAGGCACGATTTCCCTCAATGCCGGCTCAGTTGGCATGGTGCCGCAGCGAAATCGTGACTGGCACCACTTTTCGCTGGCACAACTTTTCCTGCACCTGCCTACGCCCTTCGCATATCCTTGCGCCCCTTTCCGAGCCGGCCGGGTAAGACGTGGCCTACGAACGCAAGAACATCGAAGCGATGCAGGGCTATACCTCCGGCGAGCAACCACAGGACGCCAAAGCACTGAAGCTCAACACGAACGAGAATCCCTACCCGCCAAGTCCCGCAGTGGCCGACGCGCTCGCCAGGTTCGACGTCTCCACGCTGCGTCGCTATCCGCCACCTCACGCCGATGAGTTTCGCCGCGCCGCCGCGGCTATGCACGGCATGCGGGCGGCCAACATCCTCGCCACAAACGGCGGCGACGAGCTTCTGCGGCTCTGCGTCACCACATTCATCGAGCCGGGCTCGGCGTTGGGCGTCGCGAATCCAAGCTACTCCCTGTATCCCGTGCTCGCCGCTATTCATGATTGCCCGGTGCGTGCCGCAGACCTGGAATCGGACTGGTCGCTGCCCGGGAGCTTCGCGGCGCAGATGAATGCCGGCGGCGCCAAGCTCACGTGCCTGGTCAATCCTCACGCACCTTCCGGCCACCTCACCGACGTGCAGGCGCTCCATGCGATAGCCACAGACCTCGACGGGGTGCTGCTGATCGACGAGGCCTATGTCGATTTCGTCGATCCCGCGATCGGCTACGATTCGCTCGAGCTCGTGAGATCACACGACAACGTGATTCTCCTTCGCTCCCTATCGAAAGGTTACTCCCTGGCCGGCTTGCGCTTCGGCTACGCCGTGGCGTCGGAGTCGCTGATCGAACCCATGCTCACGAAGACGCGCGACAGCTACAACCTCGATACGATTGCCCAGCGTCTGGCTTGTGCCGCCCTCGAAAGCCGCGGCTACGCACAGGACACCTGGCGCCGCGTTCGCGAGGAACGAACGAGACTCCGCCGGGCCCTCGAAGACCTCGACCTCCCCTGCCCGGCCTCCCAGTCCAATTTCCTGCTTGCCGCACGCAGCGAAGATTCGAGCCCTGCCGCACGCGACATCTACGAGGCGCTGACGACCCGCAACATTCTCGTGCGCCACTTCGACCATCCGCGTCTCGCGAACCGGTTGCGGATCACCGTGGGCACACCGCAGGAAAATACGACTCTGCTCGAAGCCCTCGCCAAAATCGTCTGAGTTGGCGTGATCAACGCAGATCCAATCCTGGCGTAGCCTTAGAGAGTTTCCGCCCGGAAACGAGCTCCGGGGCATGGATGCCGGGGCAGCCGTGCGGTTGCCCTAAGCATTTTCCGCTTTTCCGGAAGCTCAGCTGCAGGAAAAGCAAGGAAAATGGGAGCTTCCGCAAACCACGTTTGCGTAAGCGTAAGAGGAAATTGCCAGGGACGGCAATTTCTGGACAGGGACTAGGCAAATCATGAAGCATCTTCTCAGTGCAAGTGAGATCGAAGAGCTGGCCGAGACGCGCCACGTTCATCAGTTCAACGAGAACGCGTTGCGCATGACGCGAAGCATTGGCGAGATCCTCGACCTCGAAAGGCTCGGCATTCATCTCGTGCGCCTGCAGAGCGGTTACGAGAGCACCCAGTTCCACTATCACGAGGCCACCGAGGAATTTCTCTACATTCTCTCGGGCCGCGGCATCGCCGAGATCGGCGAGGAATCGACAGAGATAGGGCCAGGTGATTTCATGGCGTTCCCGTGCCCTTCGCTGCCACATACCCTGCGCAACCCCTTCGATGAGGATCTCGTGTATCTCGTCGGCGGAGAAAGCAGGACCTTCGACGTGGTGCACTACCCGAGGATTCGCCGCACGATGACGAAAGCACAAGGGCATAGACGCTGGTCGTCCTGGGACGACATCCACGATGTCTGACACAGCCAAGCTGACTTCCCTTTGCGAGGGGCTCCTGCGCCGGAAATACCCAAAGGCACGGGTATCGGGCAGCGTCCTGCTCAAGGGTGGGGAACGCAGCCGCGTGCTGCGCATCGAGCTCGACGCGGGTCCCGCGCCGACACTCGTCGCCAAACAGATTCTCTCCACTCCGGATCTCGGCTTCTCCGACTACGCAGCGCACCAATTTCTCTCGTCGCTCAGCCCGTGCTTGGCGCCGCAGTTCCTGATGGGGGATCCAGACAATGCGCTGTTCATCCTCGAGGATCTCGGTGAATTCAACAACCTGATGGCAGCCCTCCCAAGTGGTGACACGGAGCGCATTGGACACATCGCGAGGGAATTGGGGATCACCATGTCAGAGCTCGTGACAGTCACGGTAGGGCGCGAGCCAGAGTGGAACGAGTTTCGCGCCAAGCTTCCGGCCATGCCAGGTCCCAACAGGCACGACGAGGCGAAATCCTGGCGCAGCGGCTGGCGTCGCGCCGAAAAATGGCTCGAGCGCATCGACGTCGCCATGCCGCAAGGTCTCGACGCGCTCCTCGATGATCTCGTTCGGAGCTACGTTGCGCCGACTCACCTCGCGTTCTCTCAAGGCGATCCTGCTCCCACCAACCACACCCTCCTCGGAAACGGGTGCCGCCTGGTGGATTTCGAATATGGCGCTTATCGTCACGCACTCCACGATCTAGCCCAATGGCACATCCGCTGTCCTTTGAGCGACCACTGGTTCGAGATTCTCTGCACGCCCCTCAGAGAGCAGTTGATTGGTTGTGTGTTCACCGAACGTGAAGAATTCGAACGCGAGTTCGCCCTGCAGGCCGCGTTCGCAGCAATCTACATGTACATGTGGATCCCTGCAGAGCGCGCCCTCGACGAAGACTTCCCCAGGGTGGGCAATTGGAGCCAGCGCGATGCGCTCATCTGCACCAGTCGCCGCCTGGCGGCACTCGCCGCCAAGTTGCCAATGCTCGCCCCCGCGCGTTTGCTGGCCGAGAGGGTTCTCGATCGCCTCGGCTCGCTCTGGCCCGACCACGGCGACGGCGAGATCGACTGGGGACGAACCTGACGCCAGCTCGCAATGCACACGATGCCTCCGCCCGATTTTCTGAATCTCCCACATCCTTCCAACCACCGAGGATGGGTGACATCATCGCGGGCGCCTCTCAATGGAAGCCTTCGGGTGGCGCAACGCGGAGGCTGAAGATTCATGTTTCCACTGCGTGACGAGAATCCCACCATTCGATTCCCCATCGCCACGGTTGTGATCATCTCCGTGACGGTGCTCGCATGGGTGATTTTTCAAGGCCTGGGCA
>JAPULC010000343.1 GCA_027295305.1 Gammaproteobacteria bacterium | reverse complement strand
CATCTCTGCCTCCACGTTGAGCGTGGCCGCAACATAGGCAATCCCCTCGTGGCGCGTGTCGCCTGGCCTGCCGAGAAATGCAAAGGTTTTGTAACTCTATATGACGAGCTTGTAGCCCCTGCCATGCACGGTCAGCAGGTGTTGCGGGTTCGACGGGTCGTCTTCGATTTTCGCGCGCAACGACGACACGTGATTGTCCACGGTGCGCGTGGCCGGGAAATGCCGGTATCTCCACACTTCCCGGAGCAGCTCCTCACGTGTCGCGACTTCGCCCGGACGCGCTGCCAGGAACCGGAGCGCGTCGTATTCCTTTGGTGTCAAATCGAGCGCGCGACTTCCCTTCCACGCTTCATACCGGCGGAAATCGATGGTCACGTCGCCGAACCGGAGCTCGTCCGGAAGCGCCGGCATGGGATTGGCGCGACGCAGCAGTGCGCGGACACGCGCCAGCAGCTCCGGGACGGAAAACGGTTTTGTCAGATAGTCGTCGGCTCCCAGGTCGAGTCCCGTTACCCGATCGCTCTCGGCGCTGCGTGCGGTGAGCATCAAGATGGGCATCGTCATGTCCCGCCTGCGTGCTCTGCGACACAGCTCGTGACCGGACATTTTGGGTAGCATCAGATCGAGGACGACGAGATCGGGAATCCGATCGCGCAGGAGTCGGTCGCCGGCCTCACCGTCTTGCGCGGTGAGGACGTCATAGCCCTCGTCCGAGAGCGTATCCGCGAGGCCTTGCAAGATCGCAGGATCGTCCTCCACCACCAGAACCAGGCTCATCGGGTCTCCAATGGCAGGTGAATGGCGAAGGTGCTTCCTTCGCCTTCTGCACTCTGGATGGTAAGGTGCCCGCCGTGCGCTTCGACAGCGTGATGAACCAACGCCAGCCCGAGACCGGTGCCTGGAATGCGCTCGTTCTCGGCCGTCGGCACGCGGTAGAACTTCTCCGTCAGCCGCTCCTGCACGGCAGTCGGGATGCCGACACCACGATCGCTCACTTCAATGACGGCGGCGCCGTTCTGGACAAACAGACGTAGGTCGATCTCTCGGTTCTCGCCGGAGTACTTCATCGCGTTCGACAGAAGGTTCAACAGAGCTTGCTCCAACGCATCCGCGTCACCGTGAACCCGCGGTGGGTGGCCATCGACGTCTACGTTGAGGGTGAACCCACCGCGGGCAAGCGGATAGCCAATCGCGCGGACCGTGCGATCGACCACGTCGGCGAGCTCCACCGGATCTTGGCGGTATCGCTTCTGCGCTTGTTCTATCTTCGACAGATCCAACACGTTGTTCAGTAGTCGGGTGAGCCGTTCGCTTTCACCTACAATCGTGGCAAGGTACTCGGTCTGCATCTTGGGGTCGGGTTGCTTCTTCAATTGCAATCGCTCGGCAAACATCCGGATCGCCGTGAGCGGCGTCTTGAGCTCGTGTGACACGCTCGAGACGAAGAGCGTCCGCAACTCTCCCATCCGTAGTTCCCGTCGTACGTCGAGCCAGAACAGGTATGCGCCGAAAAGCGTGACGCTCAGCACCAGCAGCAGTGCTCCCACGTAGAAGCCACGGCGCCGCACGGCCGCGCCGCTACCTGGGAGTGCATCGTCGAGAACCGCGATGCGCACTTCGGCAATCGCAGGGTCGAGCGGCTCACTGGCGGCGTTAGGTTCGGTGGCGTCCGCGATGATCATCTCTGCCGCGCCCGGCCAGTTCGGCAGGGCAGGGGCCAGCGCCAGCAACTGGCGGATGGAAAAGGCCACGATCCCCCACGCATCGTCGTGAATCGGCGTGCTTCCCACCAGCCAATCGTCCCCCCAACGGATCCAGCGGGATCCATATGTGTCCTCGAGCGTTCCACCGAAGCGAAGCCCGAGGCCAGGGAGTTCGTTCCGCAGATCGATGACGCGTTCGATCACAGCGATCTCCGAACCAATCCGCTGCTGGAGGTCTACCACGGTCTGTCGCTCGGATGAACCATGTGTGGTAGACGCCTCATCCAAGAGATCGCGCAGCATGTATGCCTCGGCGGGCGAGCGCCATCGCTGTTCGTTCACGATGGTACCCAGTTTCTCGATCACCGCTCGGCCTCCATCCAGCTCGTCGAGAAGGCGCCCCGCAGCGAAGAGGGCGATGGGAATGCCGACCTCGTCAGTCACGTGAGGGGGAAGCGCGAGCAGTCGTTGATTCTGGGAAATGGCTTCGTCACGCCTTCCCGATTTCCCGAGTGCTCGCGCGAGAAGAAGTCGCGCGTACGCCGCCTGGATCGAGTCCTGGGCACCGGCCAAAGCATCCTCATACAGCTCGATTGCGCGAGCTGCATCGCCACCCACGAATTCGGCGCGCTTGCCGCGCGCCACTCGGCGTGCAAAGGGCTCCGTGCGAAGCGACGTGCGGCCAAGTTCCGCGCGGCGATCGGGCATCCACGGCAAACGCAACACGCCGTCGTTGATTTGAGTCGCGAGCACCAACGCGGTCTCGGGAAACGCCGTGGATCCGAAGCCTGGCGTGTCCCCCGTTCTCGCCTCGAACACCTCGCGCTGGACTTGTTCGAGTTTTGCAAATAGCGTTTGGCGTGCCTGGGAGACCACCAGTCGTCGCTCATTGGCGGCCTGCTGGATAGCCAGCTCGCGTTCTTGACGCATTAGCTGCACGCCGAGCGCTACCAGCACGGTAGACGGAAGGACGACGGCAACCATGAAAAGCACGATCTGTCGCCGACGGGGGCTTGATGGCATACTAGATATCTACGGCTTGTTGCTCGAGCGAATGTCTCCTAAATGTCTCGAAAGGGCAAACTATGCGTCAAGCGGCGAGTCCTGTGCCTGCTGTTCGAGCGGAAGGGACGTCGCTTAGACTGCAGATTGAACATCGGCGATGGCTCAGTGCCATGCCCTAACGCCACGTCACCTCCATCGCAAAGAAGTGGTCGAACACCTCCCGATCCGGGTGGTTCTCGGCGTTGCGCTCCGGACTGCGGATATAGAAGTCGAGCTGCTGCAAGGCCGGGTTCACCGCACCTGCCGGCGATGACTTGTTCTCTAAAGGGTAGCTCGCCCGTAAGGTCTCGCGGTCGCGCATGCCCTGCGTCACCATGAAGTGGATCTGGTAATCGCCGTACAGCACTTCGCCGTTGAGCGTCGCCGATCCTGTCCCCCAACCGGCCACGTACAGTATGCTCTTTGGCCAGTTGGCATCGCCACACCCGGCATCACCATGCTCGAACAGAAACGCCGCGATTCCTCCAT
>JAPULC010000342.1 GCA_027295305.1 Gammaproteobacteria bacterium | reverse complement strand
CATTGTATCGGTCGTACTGGCGTCCTATGCGCCATTCTTTTTCGACGAACTTCCCGAGTCGGAAATCAGAGAGAGCCGCCTGTTGTTGATTCTTTTTGGAGGGACAATAGCAGTTCGAATGCTGTTTTGGCCGGCGCGCGGAATTCTGACGGGATTCCACATGACAACAGTAACTGCGGCCGTGACGGCAGCAGGGGACCTGCTGCTGTTGGTGGCGCTATTCAGCACGTTGATTTTCGGGGGTGGGCTTTCGAACCTGGCCCTTGCGGTACTGATTTCGACGGTCGTCACCGAAGCCGTTCGAAGCGTTTTCGCCAAGCACGCAACGGCCGACGTAACCTGGACGAGTCCGTCGTAAAGGCACTGAAGGCCAGAGCCGCATTGAAGGGGCGGCCGCTCGAACGGGAGTTGCGCGACATTCTGGCCGACGCCTGCAAACATCCGGTCAACAATGTGAATCGAATGCTTGGCCAGCTCATTCGTAGGATGCAGTATCCCGTTGTCCTATATGGTCAGTATTGTCTACCGGGCCTCGAGGGCATCAGACGGCATTACAGGCCAAACAGACAGAGCACGCGCATCTCTACGCTCTCGCGTTGCGGAGCATCGGCTCCGACATGGGGATCCCGGAACGCCGAGTGAGGCGTCCAGAAGGGACGATTCTCTTCCTTGCAGCGACTGTCGTAGGTGCGGAACGCGACGACCTCGTCGTGCTGCAAACCGGGGAAGGTGTACCAATGATGCTCGTCCGGGTCTGCCGGCGGGTGGACACCGAAGGCCTCGAACTCGAGCCGCATGCCGCCGTACTCCGGGACGAGGAAAGAATACAGATGCGAGCGCGGCACCGTGTTTGCATCACACAGTGCTAACGGGTAGTCGGGCCACTCTGCGCCAATGTTGCGCCAGAACTGCAGCATCATGACGCGATCGGCACCTGGGATTTCTTCCTGCGTGACCCCGGTGGTCTCCAGCGCCGGCGCAATGAACGCGCCGTAAGGCCGCTCCGGATCCTCGATCATGGCGCGGTAATCGTCCGTGTAGTCCGAGTGTACGAACTCGATCGGCGCGTAGTCCGCGATCTCGCGCGCCGTTTGTGGGCTGCGCACGAGGGGCGGGTAGACGAGCGCATGATCGCAGCCCGTGTGGTCGAGCGCGAGCTGCTTGATTTCCGCCATGTGAACGTCGGCGACGTGCATTGCGTCCTGCCAATCGTTCACCTGGGAGCGATGTTCGAGGAGCGTAAAACCACAGCTTTCGTATTGCAGGGTTTTGATCGCTTCGCGCGCGTCGCCAATGGTTACGGCGACCGATTGCGGCCCCTCTTCGTTGCCATAGTTGAGCGTAGCTCTGCAGTAAGGGGGCGCGCTGGCGTTCATGTTGCCGATCCTATCCAATGCGTCTCGAGGCCGTCTATCGACAGTAACCTGTAGAATTCATGGATTCAAATGTCTTCAGGGGCCGGCAATTGCTACTGGATAGATACCAGGAAAAAGCCTCGGATAGCTAAACGTGGAAAACGCAGATACTGTCACCAATGTCGTCGCCGAAACAGCAGCTCAATTGCTGTGAATGAAGGTATGGCTGGCATGGGAAAACTGACACATCGGGCCGACCGCTCATGGCGCCAGGAGCAGTCATTCACTAGCCTGGTGCGAACTTCGCTCGGCTGCCAGGTGATTAGACGGAGCGGGAGGGACCTTCATGGATACGTCTGACGATCCCTTCAATTGGGTCTGCATTCGAAGCGCCGTCGACGGCAAGTGCATCGCCGAGGCGGGTCTCGTGCTGACGGCGGTCGGTATCGACAACGTCATCGAGCGGGACGGGGACGAGTGGCGTCTGTTCACGCGTCAGGGACATGTTGCGCTCGCCGAGGAACAGCTCGAGGATTACCGCGTCGAGAACCTGCCGGCCAACGTTCGGATCCCACCGATCATCACTTTCGACAGCGGCTGGACCGGCGTGATCGGATACCTGTTGGTCATCTGGGCACTGCCGACGCTGGAGGCGTCGGATGCATTCGGTGTGGCCTGGCGCTCTGCCGGATGGCTGGAGGCCGGCCGAGTCATGGAAGGGGAGTGGTGGCGCACGATCACGGCGCTGACTCTCCACGCCGATCTTGCGCACATCGTGGCGAATTCCGTTTTCGGGGCGGTATTCGGACTGATGGCCGGCCGCTTTCTCGGCTCGGGGTTGTGCTGGCTGCTGGTGCTCCTGGGCGCTGCGCTCGGCAACGGTTTGAATGCGGCACTGCAGCCGCACCACTTCCGCTCCCTGGGAGCATCGACCGCCACCTTCGCCGCGCTGGGTCTCTTCGCCGCGTTCGTATGGCGGCGCGGCTACTTCAGGGGGCGAGGCGTGCGGCGCAGTCTGGCCCCGATATTCGCTGGAATCGCGCTTCTCGCATTCATGGGTATGGGAGGCACGAATACCGACATTCTCGGTCACGTCGCCGGCTTTGGCTGCGGTCTCTTACTCGGCATCTTGATAGCTCGATTCGACATCAGGCGCCTGGGTCACAGTGGGCAGTACCTCGCCGGCGGCGCGGCGATGTTGCTGGTCGTGTTCGCCTGGACGCTGGCGGGACAGGCCTATCGCTCGCAGTGACGGGGCAGTCTGCACTGGTCCTATCGGTCTCAATTCGGAACACCCATCAGAGTAACGTTCGGCGTTTCATGTCGGTTACCCCAGGAAGACCTTACGCAGATGATCGTTCAACATCCGACCTCCTCTTCCGGAGAGGGTGGTGGGTTGTTGACGGGCTCCTTCGTCTCGTCAATCGCCAAGGTGATCGCGTAATCCGAGTGAGTGAGTGGGAACATTTCAAAATGTCGATGGCTGGCGGCCGACTCGGCAAAACTTTCAAGCACCTCTTCAATCGGCTGAATCCAGCTTTCTGCTTTGAGTCGGTAGTTGTCGCGATTCTGTAGTGTCATCCGGGTGATCACGCCCAGTGCGCCGAGACTGACTCGAGCGGCGTTGAAGAGTTCCGGGTCATCCTTTGCGCTCACTTCCGTGAGCTCGCGCTCGGAGTTATCAGACGCAAGCACGTCACATAGCCGGAAAGACAGGTAAATCCGATGCCGGTGCCATGGGTGGTCGCAGTGGCGCCGGCAAGAGTCTGACGGTCGATGCCGGCAGATTGAACATTCCCTGTCCGATGCGCTCTGCGAGGCCCGAGCACCGCCCCAACTCGAGGCGGGCATCGTTCACTGTGCTACATTCCGGACATGGCCGACCTCGAGCTCTGCTATCTCGACATCGCCGAGGCGAGCCGGCGCCTGGACGACGGCGAGCTCTCGGCGCTGGCAATCACCGAAGCACTGTTTGCGCGCATCGACGAGACGGACGTGCAACTCAACGCCTATGTGCGATTGATGCGTGAGAGCGCGCTCGCCGAAGCGCGGGCTGCCGACGAGCGTGCCCAGGCCGGGCGACGACTCGGAGCGCTCGACGGTATCGGCATTGCCGTGAAGGATCTCTACGACACCGCGGGCATCATGACGGCCGGCGGCGCGGGTGCGTATCGCTCCCGCATACCCGCCCTGGACGCGACCTGTGTCGCGCGGCTGCGTGCTGCGGGGGCCGTCATGCTCGGCAAGACCAACACGCACGAGATCGCGATGGGCGGCACCACCAACAATGCGCACTTCGGCGCCACCCACAATCCGTGGAAACTCGATCGCGTGCCGGGCGGATCATCGGGCGGATCGGGGGCGGCGCTCGCGGCGGGGCAGGCGCTGGGCGCACTCGGCACCGACACCGGCGGGTCGATTCGGATTCCGGCCGCGTTCTGCGGCATCAGCGGCCACAAGCCGACGTACGGACTGGTGGGCCGGGGTGGGGTCATGCCGCTCTCGTGGACACTCGACCATGCGGGACCCATGGCGCGCACCATCGAGGACTGCGCCTTGCTGCTCAATGTGCTGGCGGGTCCCGATCCACGCGATCTCGACAACGCGGCGACGGGACGCGAGCAGGATTACACGGCTGCATTGACTGCAGGTATCGAGGGATTGCGCCTGGCCGTCATCCCGTCGCTGGCCGCGGACGTGGACGACGCCAATGCCGAGAATTTCGCCCGTTCGCTCGACGTCTTGCGCGAGCTGGGTGCGCTCATCGCACAATGTGAGCCGCTCCAGGACTACGAGGACTGGCGCGTGCCCGCCAACATCATCGAGGTGGAGGCGGCGACGTACCACGCTGATGCGCTGGCGCACCGACCCGCTGGATTCAGCGAGACCATTCGCGATCGTCTGACCGCGGGGCAGAAAGAGCTGGCGGTGGATTACGCGCGCGCGCTCGAGGAACGCAAGATCTTCGAGCGGCGCTTCGAGGACGCCATTGCCGCATTCGACGCATTCGTCGTGCCGACATCGACGATGACCGCCGACCCGATCGAGCGCGACGGGCCGCCGGATTTCAACCGTTTCCGCAATACCTTCGTCTTCAACCAGTCCCACCAGCCATCCGCCTCGGTGCCGAACGGGTTGGACGACGATGGCCTGCCCACCGGTCTCATGATCTCGGCGGCCAAGTTCAACGACGCGCAGGTGCTCCGGATTGCGCACGCCTATCAACAGGCAACCGACTTCCATCGGAGCAGACCTACGCTGCCCGACTGAGCGAGACGAAACATGCGTTTACTCGATCTGATCGGCAATACCCCGATCACTGAGCTGACTCACTTCGACACGGGCCCGTGCCGACTGTTCGCCAAGTTGGAGTTCCTCAACCCGGGCGGTTCGATCAAGGACCGGATCGGCCTGGCAATGATCGAACAGGCGGAGAAAAGAGGCGAGTTGAAGCCCGGCGACACCATCATCGAGGCAACCGCCGGCAATACCGGGCTGGGCCTGGCGCTGGTTGCCAGCCAAAAAGGCTACGCTCTGGTGCTGGTGCTACCCGACAAGATGAGTCTCGAGAAGATCAACACCCTGCGTTGCATGGATGTCGATGTGCGGATCACCCGCTCCGACGTCGAGAAGGGCCACCCCGAGTACTATCAGGACCTCGCCCGCGCCATCGCGAAGGAGCAGGGCTTCTACTACATCGACCAGTTCGGCAACCCGGACAACGTGCTGGCGCACCGCACGACCACCGGGCCCGAGATCTGGGAACAGATGGCGCATCGAGTCGATGCGTTCGTCTGCGGTGTCGGCTCGGGTGGCACCCTGACCGGCGCGGGCGGATATCTCAAGGAGATGAACCCGGACCTCACGCTGGTGCTGGCGGACCCGGCCGGCTCGATCCTCGCCAACTACGTCAAGACCGGCAAGATGACGACAGCCGGCAAATGGTTGGTGGAAGGGATCGGCGAGGACTTCATTCCAGATATCTGCGACATCTCGCTGGCGGATCGAGCCTTCACCATTACCGATGCCGAAGCGTTCGCGACGGTCAGGGAACTCCTGCGCTGCGAAGGCATCATGGCCGGCACGTCGTCCGGCACGTTGCTCGCAGCGTCGCTGAAGTATTGCCGCGAGCAGACACGCGAACAGCACGTGGTCACGTTGCTGCCCGACAACGGCGCGCGCTATATCTCCAAGGTCTTCAACGACGACTGGATGCTCGACCAGGGCTTCATCGCGCGCCCGCTTCACCACGACCTGCGCGATCTCATCCTGCATCGGCACGACGAGCGGACCACGGTGACCGTACGACCCGACGACACGCTGCAGACCGCGCTCAACCGCGCCAAGCTGCACAGCATCTCACAGATGCCGGTGCTCGAGGACGATCGCATCGCCGGTATCATCGACGAGTGGGACATGCTGATGGCGGTCTATCAGGACTCGGCGAGCTTCGCTACGCCCGTGTCATCGTTCATGACCACCGGCCTCGAGGTCATCGATTACCGCTCGGCGGTCGACGACCTGATCCCGATATTTGCCAACGATCACGTGGCGATCGTCATGGATGGCGATGAGTTTCTGGGCATCATCACGCGCATCGACATGATCAATTACCTGAGGAACTGAACATGCGCGACCGCTTCGAGACGCGCACGATCCATGCAGGACAAGCGCCCGATCCGTCGACCGGCGCCATCAACGTACCTATCTACGCGACATCGACCTATGCGCAATCCCGGCCCGGGGAACACCAGGGTTACGAGTACTCGCGCACGCAGAATCCGACCCGCATGGCCTATGAACGGGCGGTGGCCGATCTGGAGAACGGCACCGCCGCGTTCGCCTTCGCCTCCGGGATGGCCGCGATCGCCACGCTTCTCGAGTTGCTTCCCAGCGGCGCGCACATCGTTGCGATGGATGATCTCTACGGCGGCACGTTTCGTCTTTTCGAAGGGGTCAGGCGCAAGTCGGCCGGGCTCGAATTCTCGTTCGTCGACATCTCGGACTTGCACGCCCTGGATGCCGCGCTGACCGATGACACGTCGATGATCTGGCTCGAGTCACCGACCAATCCGCTCCTCAAGCTGGTCGATCTGGAGTCAGTGGCGGCCATCGGGCGAGAACGCAAAATTCTCACCGTCATGGACAATACGTTCGCCTCTCCCTTCAACCAGCGACCCCTGGACCTCGGCCTGGATGTCGTCGTGCATTCCGCGACCAAGTATCTGAACGGTCATGCGGACGTGGTCGGGGGAATCGTCGTGGTCAACGACGACGACCTCGCCGAGCGACTGGCGTTTCTGCAGAACGCCGTTGGCGCGGTGGCCGGACCGTTCGATAGTTACCTGACGCTACGCGGTCTCAAGACGCTGGCGCTGCGGATGGCGCGGCACAATGCCAATGCACTGCGCGTCAGCGGGTTTCTGGAGTCTCATGCGCGGGTCGAGAAGGTCTACTACCCTGGGTTGCCGAGCCATCGGCAGCACGAGCTGGCTGTCAAGCAGATGGCCGGTTACGGCGGCATCGTCACGGCGCGACTCGACGGCGACCTGCAGTACACGACCGATGTGCTGTCGCGGCTGCGCCTCTTTACGCTCGCCGAAAGTCTCGGCGGTGTGGAAAGTCTGATCGAGCACCCAGCCATCATGACCCACGCCTCCGTGCCGAAGGAGCAGCGCGATGCGCTGGGGATCGGCGACAACCTCATCCGCCTGTCGGTAGGGGTCGAGCACGTCGACGACCTGATCGCGGATCTGGATCGAGCATTAGGCGGTTCTCGATAGATTCGACAATGCCGAGCTGTGGATGAGTGATGTCATGCATGGCCCCCGCGTGCAGGCGGGCGCGCGATGTGGCGCAGAGCCGCTCGAGCGATTTTCCCGCAGCATCGATCTGCGTTTTCCGAGACGAAAGTGTCGGGTGGTGTCGATGCGTGCACGACCACTACGTTCCGGTCACCAAGCTGTCAATTCCACCAGCAACGTCGCGCGCAAAAGTATCGTCATCGATGTAGCGATAGCCTGCTCCCCCGATGCTGACCCAGTCATCGATATTGGATCGTTTGTTGTCGATCAGCAGGGCTTGGCCATTCTCACATGAGAGCCCCAGACGATCGATAGCCAGCTCGCCGAGGACCCGCTTGTCTGTGGTGCGCTCTTCCCACGATGTCACGATGGCATCGCAACTCGACGCAAACTCACAAACGGGTACGATGATGTCGGAGAAAATATCCGGGTTCACCGTGACGATGGCTTGCGGGAGATGGCGCGCCTTGAAGAACGCATAGGTCTGGGCGAAGAACTCAATGTGGTTACATCGCTCGATCATGTGCGCAACGATCGACTCAGCGTCCAATTCCATGCGCTTGGACAACTCGGCTGCGAATTCCCGAGTGTCTATCTCTCCAAGACTCCAAGCTGCACCGACCCCATCACCCGCGAAGGTTTCATAGGCGTCCATCCACTCGGGCCCGCTGCTCCAGATGAATCTCTCATCGCAGAGGGTATCGCCAAAATCCCATAGCAGACACTGAATCACCGGCACCTTTCGGCCCCCAGTGGATATTGCTGGATGATGCGAGAACGTTACCGTCTACAACCCCGACGAATATAGCTCCTCCGCACCGCTGGGTCTGCATGAGTCGCATTCAAGATGATCTCCAGAACCTTTCGTTTGCCCAGCGCCGAGCGCTGAGCGAGTCTGCATTGTGAAGCGACCAGAGAAGCGAAACAGTCAGCCGTGAGCCCAGTCGAACGGAGACTCCCGAGATGCGACGCCTGTCCATAGAGCTCGTACCCCGCAGCCGCAAGCGCATCGAGCAGGAAGCCCAGTGGATCCAGGACCATTGCCCGATGGTGGACACCATCAACGTCCCCGATCTTCCGCGATTTTCGTTGCGAAGCTGGGAGGCCATCGCGATCACGAAGAACTACGTGAGCCGCGGAATTCCCCATCTGAGAGCCCGCGACCTCGAGCGGAGCGCCCTTCCCGAGCTCGTCGAGACCCTCGCGAAACACGACATCGGTGAAGTGGTGATGATCAACGGCGACGCCGATGGAAAAGAAGGCAACAAAGGCATGTATCCGGACGAGGCCATCGCCGCGCTCAAGGCCGCGGCGCCCGGGTTGCTCATCTACGCCGCGCTCGATCCCTACTGCCGCACGATGCAGGACGAGACATTGCGCATTCGCGAGAAGCTCTCCGCAGGCGCCGACGGGTTCTTCACCCAACCGTTTTTCGATCTGCGGCTCATGTCCATCTACATGGAGCTCGCGCCGGAGGCTCCGATCTTCTGGGGTGTGAGCCCCGTGCTTGGCGACAAGAGCAAAGCCTATTGGGAGAAGACCAATCGGGTCGTGTTCCCAAGGGATTTCCAGCCCACTCTCGAATGGAATGTCGAGTTCGCCCGCGGCGCGATGGCACTCGTGAGCGAACTCGGTGGCAATCT
>JAPULC010000341.1 GCA_027295305.1 Gammaproteobacteria bacterium | reverse complement strand
AATCGCATTGTGGATCGCGTAGTCACTATCCATCCGCGCGTAATCGGCCACCGCGCGCATCGTCCATGAGATTTGGATCATCGCCGGCACATATGATGAGAGCTTGACCCTGACGTATCTTGGGAGCACCCACATCAAGTTTGTAGGGGTGGGGCCCGTCAACGTAGGACTCTTCGATAGCACGTTCTGGCTGCCGAGCGGCACGCGCCGCAATATCACCATTACGGGCGACACCGGTAGTGCAACTCAGGTTGATTCTGTCCGTGCATTCTTCGGGATCCGGAGTCGCGATGGGACGCCCAACACTGGAGGGCATGTAACTCGGAGTACGGCATTCCGCATCTCTGGAGAGATCCTTTTCGACCTCGCGGATTCAAGCGGGAACAACATCACTGTCAGTCTTTCGTCGGTCACTGTGCATGGCACCACAGGTGATGATACTGGCACCTCGATCCGATCTCTCAACAACGCAAACGGCGCCACCTTCATGTTCAACTGCACCTACTTGGGAAAGGTTGAGATTGGGATGGATGGGTTCGATATGACCCGCGTTCGCGAAAGTACGTTTGAGGGGCTAGTCACCACGGAGAAGTACCGACTTTTGAGCGATTGCGATTTTCTCCGAGGTCTCACTATCCGGAGAACAGGCGTTCCGGGCAGAAACATCCCTGACGGTCTGAAAGATTGTGGGTTCGCTGGTCCGTTCACTGTCATCGACGCGGGCACAGAACTGCAGTTGGATTCGACCACTCAAGATAGTTTCATCCGGTCCCTCACCAACCCAGACTCGACGACTCACGCGAAGATGGTCGGGAGCACGGTCTTGGCCACGGTCAGCGAACCATATGCACCGGGTACCGACACTCTGACCTTGGACATCGACAGCACTGGAAACGTGGTGACGACATTTCAGGCTGGGGATACGACTGCTCAGCTGGTAGTCGACCGCATCAACGCGGCCTTTTTGGCGGCGGGAGCGCCGCGCCCCCCTGCACCGGCTGTGGTAGCGGCTGAGAAGACCTTGCAGATCTCAGGGATCCTTATCGGTCCGAGTGGCGAAGTGGACGTGGTCAGCGGCACGGGTGGCATCCTGGCTGCGCTGGGGCTCTCGACGGGAGTGACGGCCGGCACCGGCGCAATCAAGGTGATGCGATTTGCCAATGCGACGGTTGTTCTCGCTGCCGGCGGAACTCCCACCTCGGGGCAGTTTCTCGAAGCTAACGCGACGTCGGGCGGTACTGCGGGTGCGGCAGGCGCGGGCAAGCGCAGTCCATCGCCCATCGCCGGCAATCTGATGAAGTTGGTGTGGGACTTCGCATCAGCGGATGCGACCACCGAAATGGCGATCGACGTGGACACTGTCGAAGTGGATACCGTTCTGCTGCTCAGCGGCGCATCGGGTGAGATCGCTCTACCGCGACAGTTTCAGATCGCGCTGGGGCAGTTGGTCGCCGTCCGCTATACCGGCACAGGCACGGCCCCAGGTGCGGGCATCGTTGCAGTCCTCGCGCAGTAAAGGGTTAGGCAAATGGATTATAGATATTTCACCACTGAGAGGAGGGTCAACTAATGGGCGTTCCAAGCGATGTACTGTCAATAGCAAACCCATCGGTCGATGTGCCGGTGACCAACGCGCGCTCCGTCCTGGTGGTGACGGCATCGGGCGGACCGAACCTCCTGTTGGCGGGCCCGCCCGCGGGCTTCACACGGCGGTGCGTCGTCGGCAAAGTGAGCGAGGGTGGCTTCGTGGTCACGAACCCGATTGGTGGTTCCAACGTCCAGTTCGACGTCCTGGTCAACGCCTTCGTCTACGCCGCGAGGACGTCCGACCTGGCAGCGGACACAGACCTCGGATTTGGGCAGAGCGTCTACCTGGCTCCGGGCGACACTCTCAATGGTACATACACGTCTGGGACCAGCGCGCTGCACTGGGGAATATCCTACGTGGATTTCCCGCTGTCGCAGCTTGTGGCATTTGATGTCCCGCTGATCAACGGCGACACGATCGTGGTGCCGACGCCACCCACAGGGAAATCGCACATATTGGATAGCGTTGGCGAGAATGGCCCGGAAATCCGCGTCTACAATCCTGGAAGCAACACTCCGGCGTATTTCAGTAAGGTCAACGGCGTGCAGCTGACTGGATCCGGCACGATTGCCCCCGGGGCAGCCGGGAACGTCATCGTCAACCAGGGCCTGGCAATCGACGATGTGACTGTAAGCCTGGCGATCAACGCGGACGCGACGGGCGCGCGCGCACACGGGGCCTACTGGGTCATCGACAAGGGCTCCAACTAGGACGCGGGAAAGGATTCGACATGTCAGGAATCAATCTACACAAACGGGATCCGGACTCACGGCCCAATGCGCCGCCGGGGGAAGTCACATTGGTCGCCGACCTCAACGGCAACCTCGGTCTGCGCGACGAGAACGGCGGCAACAACTTCGGCAACTTCGACGGCTCGCCGCAGAAGTATGTTGCCCAGGTTTCGCGGCCCGCGCTGGTCAGCAACGCGGTGGTGTTTTTCGGCGAGCTGGTCGGCGGCATCGCCCAGGTGTTCGCACGCCTGCAGGACAACAGTGTCGTGCAGGTCTCGGGTGCCGCGGATCTACGCACCATCAACTGGAAGGGTGACGTGGAAGGGACGGCCTATACCACGGGCGACACAGCAAGCCCCATTCTCGGTGATCTGGTGGTGATCGACATCAGCGGCAGCACCAATGAGGTGACGATCAATCTTCCGCCGGCCAACAACTCGATCGGTCGCTCGATCTCTTTCGTCAACCTGAACGACAAGACCTCGCAGAGCAATGGTGACATCGTATTCCATCCGCTGGATGCCCTGGATACGGTTGGGTACGAAACGGGAGCTGGCGTAGACGCCAAGCTAGACTCGGGCGAAGTTATCAATGCAGCCGTGATTCGCTCGCTCGGAAACAACCGATGGATACTCGACCCGGCACAGGGAGGCCAGGGCTTTGAGCCTGTCTGATCTAGTATGGCGATGGCAGCTGACCCCGCGTGAGGCATTCGCAGGATTCACCTTCCTGCGGGTGCTCCCCGCCCACAACCGGGTGACGGTCATGGGCCTGCCGTGGCTGCAGCGCAATGATCCGGTGCCGGGGCATCCGGGGCTCACCTACCGCTTCGGGCTCGCGCATGCGGGCGCGGCGATCGGCGACATCGCGGCGATTCGCGCCGGGCAGCCGGATTTGCCCCACACGGGCGACTACCGCAGCGGCGTGCTTGTCATGCAGGGGCAGGCGGTCGTCGCGAGCTACACGATCGACGGACGCAATGCCAAGCCGCGGCACCGCATGGCGGTCGCCGAGGGCTATCGCCGCCGAGGGCTCGGCAGCTGGATGATGCGCGAGTGGGGTATTCGGACCATGCGCCCGCGCGTGCTGGCGCCCCAGGAGCACAACGGCCTGGGCGCGAAGACGTTCCTTGCGGCTCAGATCGCCATCACGGAGTGGGCCATCGCCATGGGTAAGAACGTCCCGGCGACCGTCCGCGCGGCGCTGGTGCCTGATGTCGTATATCTCCAGGCCCTGGCGGCGCAGGTGCAGGAGACTGGCGAATCGGTGGTGGTGACAGTGCCCTAGCGGCTGGTTTCCTGCGCGGCCGCAGTGGTAGGGTAGTTGACATGGGAAAATGGGGCACAGGCAGCTGGGGTACGGGCCAATGGGGTACGGATCCATTCGTCAGCGTCCCGCCCCCCATTTGTGCCGGCGTAGGCAACTGGGGCACGGGCCTGTGGGGCTGCTCGACCTGGGGCGGCGCTGGCGATCCTCCGATCGCGGGGGGCGTCACAGGGGTGCTGTGCGACGTCAAGGGGGGCACCGTGCTGGGGGTCTTCGGGTCCAACTTCGTGGATCCGACCATCATCGAAGTGGTGGATAACCTGGGCGTCGAGGTGTTCGGCACGGCGGAGTACTTCGAGGCGCGGCTGGACCTGCGCCCGACCAAGATCCTCGCGGGCTTCCCAGCGCTGGCGGCGGGCACCTACGGCATCCGGATCACCACCCCCGCGGGGGCCACGCCTGTGCTCCAGGATGCAGTGACCTACGCGGTCTTCGCGGAAGAGGGGAAGGTCCAGCGCGTGCGCCGTCGCTACGCGGACGTCTGGTCCACTGGGAACAGGATTTTGCAGTGACCACGCAGAAAGGCAGCGGCCTGTTTTCGGCCATGCTCGATGCGATCCACGGATCGGACGAGAAACTGGGGGGCCAGGCCGTCACGCAGCTGCGCGTCGCGCTCGAACCGGGTGCGACCGAGATCCTGGTCATCAGCACCATCGGCTTCGGCGAGTTCGAGGATGGCACAGGGGATGCGCGGGTCGTGGTCGGCAGCGAGATCATCTCCTGCTCGGCTCGAACGAACGACACATTCACCATCGACGAGCGGGGGATCGACAGCACGATCATCCAACCGCGCTATCCCACGAACTCGGTGGTATTCGACGAGTCACGCAACACCAGCGCGCTGGACCTCACGCGCCGCGGGATGCTCGTCAACTTCGCCATCGGCGCCGACCTGGACGTGGTGGGCAGGAACCTGGGCGTGGAGAAGTGCCCGGGGCTCACCGATTCGATTTGGCGCGATATTATCAAAAGCGTCGCCTACCTCGCAAAGCAGCCGCTGGGCGCCATCCAGATCGCGCTCGAAGCCCTGCTCGGGCCCGCTGGATTCGTGCTGTTTGAGCGCACAGTGAGCAGCCCCAATCGGTTCTTTGTGGAGGTGGTGACGGCCCCGACGCCCAGCCTTCAGGGGAAGTTCTTCCTGAACTACGGAGAACCGCAGGTGGTGCAGGCCGGCGGGATCGTCGATGTCACGTTTCCTATCACGGGCGTGCCCTTCGACGGCGCGCCTGCGATCGGCAATATCCGTGTGGTCTCCGGCAGCGCCCTCGTCGACGGCGAGGTGTTCGTGCTCGACGACGGAACCAACCCGGCGGTCACCTACGAGTTCGACGACAACGGCAGCGTGATCCCTTCGCCGACGCTGCGCGCGGTGGCGTTCACGGCGACCAGCTCGGAAGAGGATGTGCGGGATGCCATCGTGGCCGCCATCGCAGGGACGCCGACGCTGGACATCACCGGGGCGCTCCTGGGCATCCAGAACGTGACCCTGACGCACCAATCCCCGCTGGCGTCCGGCAACGTGGCGGTCACCACAACGGTCGCGGCGCCGCTGTTCGTCGTCACGGGCATGGCGGGCGGCGAGGATCCAGGCACCATTGGCGTCACGGGCGTGTTCCTGGATATCCCGTCCTCGCGCGAGGGCCTGCGAGATGGCTTGACCAACTTCTTCACGGGCGGCAGCTTCGTGGGCAGTCAGATTACGTTGGGCACCGACCCCGGGCCCGGTACACTGGTGATAGTGGACTACAACGCGCATCCGGCGCACTACGTAGCGCCCATTGCATTCGTGAACGATGGCACCGACTTCCCACCCTACTTTTCCGATAACCTGTTGGGCGCCCAGTGCTTGCTCGACCAAGTGCGCGCCGCGGGTGTCGGCGTCGAGCTGAGTGCAAAGATATAGGAGGCCTAGATGACGAGGCGGGTTCAGTTTTCATCGCAGCAGCGTGTCGATCAGCCCGACGCGCTCGCCATTGGCACGTTCGCAACGCAGGACGCGCGACGCATCCTACGCACGACCCTCATGGGCTCCGATGCGGTCGCAGGGGTGGACAAAGGGCGGATCCTGAACGGCTTCCGTGTGGATGCGTTTGATCCTGGGGTCGCCCCCCAGGTCATCGTCCGCCTCGACAATGGTGGGGGAAACTTCAGCTCAGTCATGGCGGCGATCAACAATGGCGCAGGCCAGATCGACTGGGGGCAGATCGGCGGCGACCGCGACGGCGTAGGGAACCTGGAAGGCAGCGCGCAGCTCATCTTCGATTTCACGGGGCAGGCTCCCGCGATATATCAGGTGAGCATGCGCTTGCAGTTCTCCCCGGGCATCTTAGACAACCGCGCATTCTGGAATCCCGCAACCAATGCGGAGTTCGTCCAGCCTACCAACACGCGCCTGCTGCCGCAGTGGGAGATCAATCTCGATCAGAGTGATGCCGAGTGGGTATTGCTCGCATCCGTCGACTGGGACGGCGTGAGCGTCAACACGAACGACATCATCGACCTGCGCGCCTTCCCGCTCGAAGGTGATCCCAAGAACACAGCGCTGGTGGTCGATCAGTGGGCCTTCCCCGCACAGACGGGCGATGCAGACACATTCGGCGTCGGCGACTTCGACCGCGGCGCTGATCGCGCGGAGGTGCAAGCGCGCGGCGTGTGGGCGGGCATGCGCGCACTCGCGCGGCAGATCCAGGACATCAAGGGCGCGCGTGACAGCGACCAGCGATACGACTGGTTCAGCCGGCCGTCATCGGCGCCTGGGTTCTTCGATGTCGACAACAACATCGCGACCACGCGCACGATGCGCATGATGGACACGGTCACGTTCACCTGCGCGGACGGCGTTACCGATCAGGGTGACTTCACAGGACTCGATTCGATCTTCGAGTGCTTCAAGTTTATCCAGGACAATCCCGCAGACGTCCCGCGGCGCATCACGATTCTGGTGAAATCCAGAGGGGTGGGCACACCTGCGTTTACGTGGACCGACAACATTACGATCGTGGACAAGGACATCATGCTCATTGGCAGCGGAGGTGCAGTGGCCGCCGGGGACAACAATCCCATCGGGCTTGTGCAGCTAACCGCAGCCGGTCCAGGTCTAGTGACTGGCAACATGCTCACCATGAGCAATCTCAGTTCGCTGCACATGGAAAATATTCTGCTCATCAATGGAACTGGCATCCCCGAAGTTGTTGGGTTGATCGAGATGAGCCAGCGATCGGAGTTCTCCTGTGACAACTGTTTCATAACCAGCGGAAATCTGACCGATGCAGGCGCAGTCACATTGCGCTGCCCCAGCTCAAACTTAGGTATCAAAAACTCTTTGATCGTAGGGCTGTGTTTTATTGGCGGCAAACCAGCTCCAAGCCCCACTCCGCCACTCAACGATCGGGATAGGAACTGGCAGTACGGGCGGATCGAAAACACACAGTTCTCAGGCCACATCCGATTTCGCTACGACAACGTAGATGAGGCGACCGCGGACGATGTTTGGTTCTACGCTAACAATGTTCGCGTCGAAGGATGCACGTTCACCACGGTGGTGTTGGCAGCGCAAGTCAACGCGGCCACGGACGGCATGGTCGACTTAGCGGGCTGCCGCAACATGCAATTCAGTCGGTGCAACTTTGCATACGCCGGGGATGAGACGGGCGTGACCATCAAGGGTGGCACCGTCATTCCTGGGTCGCAGTGGTCGCAGCCAGAGAACATTTCGTTCGACGACTGCATTTTCAAGCTCGCGCTCGATGCCGAACATGCGGGCACTCTGTCGGGGGCCGGTGGCGTGTCGGGCAGCTTGGGCACGGGCTGGGCAATCAACATGTATGCCGCGCTCGTCGGTGCGGGCTCTGACCCACTCGCCACAACCCTCCAGATGCCGCGGCACATCAGAATCCTCGGCTGCCAGTTTGATGCCGGAATCAACACGGCGACATCCAACGGAGTGGTCTCGCCTGCGGATGCTGGCTACGTGAACGTGCTCGATTGCAAGGACGTTCATGTCGAAGGCACGCGATTTGTGCATTGGACGGAGCCAACAGCAGGCCAAACTACTGATCTCCAGCTCGTGGTGGTTTTCCAAACGACCACCACGGGAAAGGGCCTTGGAAGCGGTATAGACCACGCATTTGTGGATAGCTTCATCGGAGATTGGCAGACCATCAGCAGCGGGAAATGGGGCGATAATATTCTGATGAATGCGCTTCGGGTGTTCGACTGCGATCGCATGAAGATCCGTGGAAGCACGATCAGCGCACTTCTTCGAGGAACGATATCCAGTGCAACCCCTGAGTTCGGTGCATTGCCGACAGCACTAGTTATCCAAAAATGCACGGGCGCCGACGTCGAGCACAACTTTTTTGTGGCTTGGCGGGAGCCTGGTAGCCCGCTGAACAACACTTGCGTGGGGCTGAGCGGGGATTGCGTGGGGTGCAACTTCGTCGAGAACAGATTCGAGGGATGCGGCGGCGCCAACATCATAGGCTTGGCTGGCGCGACCCAAGTTGATTGCCACTTCACGGGCAATCGATTTCTCGTTGGCCAGGATGAGTCGCTATTCGCTTCGATCATTGACCTCACGACAGACACCGCCCCGTTGAACAACAATACCTACATAGGCAACTCGTGGGACTTCGTGCCCGGTACACCGAATGACGCGATCCGTTTTCAAGCGACTGTGGGCGTCTTCCAATCGAACGCACTGGCTGGTGGCCGCATCGTGAATCTATCGGGTGTCGGTCCGTTCGCCTCTCTGATCGGGTACAACAATGCGAGCCAGGAAGTGAACCTTGTGAACGGCTATTTCATTATCTGAAGGAAGTACAGAATGATAAACGCACTACTCCGCGCACCCGCATTGGTCTTGCTGTTGTCCGCCTGCCAGTTCGGGCAGGTACCACCCGTCACTGGCGGCCCCGATTCCAACTGTGCGCATTCTTGGGATGGCAACCACTTGCCGCATGACGCGCTGGATAGCGTAGTCCTGAACAACAGCTCTTCCGCGTTCGTGGCGGACCTGACGCTGTGGAACATGGACGGCAACCCGATCACGCTCAAGCACAAGGGTCCGGGCTTTCCCATCGAGATTGTGGATCGCGGGGACGCGGACAGCGGATGGCTGGGGCTCGCTGAGATCTGGAAGCGCGACGGCCACATCGCGAGGGCTCGCGTGTCCATCAACATGGTGCTCATGCGCAAGGCGGCCGCCCGCTACGACATATCGCTCACCGACATGGTGCTGCATGTGGGATGGCAGGAGATTGGTCATGTCGCAGGGCTCGATCACCAGCGGGGCGTCGACGACTCGGCCATGGAGGATTGCGTGGGTCGCAGCGACTGGCCCACCTGCATTTCCAACCCGAAGGCCGTCGGCTTCAATGGTCACGATATCCAGGAGCTGTACAGTATCTACAGGCACGTGAACGCGGATAGCTTGCCGCCGGCCTGCGCAGGATCTGGCGGTGCCGCCATCATCGTCCACACATTCCCACTGGAAGGGGCACAACCATGACTGAGTCGAAAGTATATTTTGGGGTTACGGCGTACAACCTGCTCATCTTTTTGGCGATCTTCGGGTCCTCTGGATGTGGCACGCCCGTGGTCAAGTCAGTGCTCGACGCCATCCGCGAGCCGGCGATCGAGGTGCTGACCAACGTGATCAACGACCGCATGGACAGCATGGTGGACAAAGACACGGCCGTTTGCTGGGAGCTGCCCGAGGGGTTCCAGTCCGGTCAGGAAGAGCTGGACGACGACGAGCGCGGCGTTTTTGCCGTGTGCTGGGCTCGGGCCGCCGAATAGCCGGGCGCGCTTGCAGCCCAGGCCCGGCTGCCCCCGCCCCTGGTTTCCCCTGAGCCCATTGCCCGTCTGCGGGGCCGCGGGCCGCACAGGGGCGCTCAGGGCTTTTCGAGATGGGCAGCCAGCCTGCGCAGGCCCCGGGCCGCGACCGCCCGGGCGCGGCCCCGCGCCGCCCGTAGCTGGTCCTCGATGCGTTCGCGCGGGGTCAAAGGGAGCGGGTCCGGGCCCGGAAACGAGAATCCGGGCTCATCGGGCTCCTGCGGGGCGATTTCAGGCGGATCGGGGGGAGGTTCGACCGCCACGTCCCGGAGCATTACGGGACCATTCTGGGGGTCGACTTCGCCCAGCAGCGGGTGCTGTACTCGTTTGTCTTTTGGCACGCGGGGTCAGATCACAGTGGCGTGCATCCCAACAGGCATCCTAGACCTCTGCTGGTGTCAGAACACGCAGTTCCTGGGTATGCACTGCATTCGTCGCCATCTACGGTGCAATCGGGTAATAGACTATCAGCATCCACACAGGCCCACATGCCTATGGCCGGGTCGCCGCAGGTCAGCGGCCCGGGGCACCCATCATCGGGCGCACAGAACTTATCCAGATAAGTAGCGCATGCCTCTTGGTCGCCGGTGTCGCCGGCAGCTCCGCAAACCAGAGTGTCGCAGCACGCTCTCAACTCGGCGCAGGTGTCTTGGTCTCCATCGCCGTCGCCAATCGATCCGCCGCTGCCATCGCCGTCTCCATCCCCGCCCTCCCGGGCGAAGGCGCCCGCCATGCTGCCGGAAAATCCATCCATCGGGTCATCGCCATCGCCGTCACCTTGCGTCGTGGTCCTGGAGTTGAGCGCTGGCCTGTCGGCAAATATCACAATGTCGCGTTCACCGTTTTCTCCGGACTGGGTGAGTCGATCGACCCCTTCATCGGCGGGCGCCAGGCTCGCGCCGGCGAAGCATCCCGGCAGAAAGAAGATTATCGTGATCAGACGCATGTGGCCTCCCCCTCTGTTTCGCGCTTCATTCGCATCCTAGCAGCGTATTCATTATCCGAAAGGCGAGGAGTCTCAGTCATTGCCAGCACGCGGGCGCGGGCGTCGCGAGCCTCGATCTCGAACTGGGCGAGTTGCACAATCGCTTCCCCGATGCGTCGCGTCGCGGTCCGGGCGGCCGCTTCTGCCGATTTCTTCCTCTTTTGCAGCTCGTTCAGGTGCTTCTGCTTCGCCGCGACCTTGCGGTCTGCAACGCTCAGCGCGGCGTGCAGTTCATCGCGCCGGGGCTTCTCACGGGGCTTGCGCGGCGCCGGCTTCGCCAGCTTGGGCGCAGCGTTGCCTTCGGTCTCGTCGCCGTGCCACGGGTGCTTGAGTCCCGCGCGGGCGCGCCAGAACGCAGTCGCGGCCCACCCGAGATCTCTATCGTCCGCGGCAGGGTCATGGTTGGCCGCAATGTTGATCCAGCCCATACCGAGTCCGCCGCGCCGAATATCGTTGTACACCGTGAACTCGGCACCCCCATAGTTCGCGGCATCCCGCTGTCCGCCGGTCAATGCAGGCCGCACCTGCTTCCAGGCCCAAACAAACAAAGATTTCACCGAGCGATCGGTGAAGTCGGTTCGATTGTGAATCTGTTCCATGGTGAAATGAGAGGGCCGGGCGCCGCTGCATATGAGCCGGGGGACTCGGCGGCCGCCCTGCCGCCCTCAACTCTTACATACGGGATAAGCGAGAGCGACCCAGGAGTAGGAATCACCGGGCCGCTCTCAGAGCATTGCCGTGACGCTGCTCGGTCTCAGATCACCACAGTCCGCCAGCGAGATCAACGCTGAGTTCTATTCACGACAACCACATAACAGTCATCACACAGGCTCGGAGCGAGGTCGGCAGAACCCACTTCCCAACTCAAGACTCTTTCGCACCGCGCACAAACGAAGCGCTCGCACTGGCTGCAGTCGTCGGGGAGCGCGCATGGATCCCCGGCGTGAACGGTTCCGGGCGTGGCGTAGACATACCCCGCGCTGGGTTCCTCGCAGTAGTCGCGCGCAAATGCGAACGAGGCGTCGGTTCGGATTCGTACAGGCGGCATCAGGGGGGCACCACGTTGTCCGAGACTCCTCGGATGGTACGCATGGCATCGAAGACGGCTCTGCGTTTGGGGTGTTCGCCCATAAGGTTCAGGGCATCGAACAGGCTGCTGGCAGATGAATCCAGGGCCGCCTGTAGTGCGCTACGTCGCTCTTCAGGCTCAAGAGGCTTCCACTCGCCGGACACGTTGTTGCAGAAGATGGTGCACGAAGGCGCGTCCTCCAGTTCGTTGGTCTCTACGTAAATGTCCTCTGTGCCCAGCAGTTTGGACAGCTTCTGCAGATCGTTCAGGTGAACCATAGTACCGCCGACGCTCATCTGGATGATGAGCGTATTGTGACGGCGTGGATGGTCGACCAGGCGAGCGTCCTCATGGTTGATAGCAGCTCGAAGCAGTTCCCGTTGGTTGTCAGTGATCGGCATCAGGGGGTCTCCGGTTCTTTTGGAGATGGCGGCGCTGCCCAGGAAGGAAGCTCCGACAGCGGTCGCCATCGAAACGCTCGCATTCCAGTGGCCCCAATCTTGCCCTCGTCCCCTTGGACCAAGTCCGGGACTTTGCTGGCGTGCTCCCAGCCATACTCGTGCACGCCGTAGCCAGCCCCATACTGTATGGTCCAGAAGTCCGATCGGTCTCCGTTGACCCGAAGCACCCTCCAGAAGCCCTCCGGACGTGGCCCGATGTCTCGGCGCCGATTCAGCATCTCTCTAGCCGTGCTCGGCATCGGTCGGCTCCTTGGCAGCGGCCTTCAGTGCGATGACCTTGCGGCAAAGCGCCGAGAACTCCTTGTGGCGGGTCACCATGGTCGGTGTGCCACCCCGTAGTATCGTCTGAATGATGTAGTCGAGGGCCTGAATCTCCCCGGCCGAAAATGACTGCCCGTAGCGCTTGGTGTCAGTCGGCATCAGTCGGTTTTCCTCGGCACGTAGCGACGCGGCGTCTTGCGGTGGTTACATCGCCGCCCACTAGGTTTAGTTCCTGGAATCTGTTCCATGAAGGCGTTGACTACGGAGTCGCATGCGCGGCACACCACGGACCCGGGCGGGTGCTCGGTGGGCAGCGGTTCTATTTCTCTTTCATTCGGCATCATGGGGTCTCCAGCAGGGCTCGCTCCACAGCCCGGAACTGCTCCCCGGCATCCTTCAATAAATCGTAGAGACTGCGAGCGTCCTCGCACTCTTCTCGACTCTCGTCAGACAAGAGATCACGTAGCTTCTGCATCGCTATGGCTGTTGTGTTCTTCGGCATCAGGGGGTTCCTTCGATCACTT
The DNA here is from genome assembly GCA_027295305.1 of Gammaproteobacteria bacterium. Classification (GTDB taxonomy): domain Bacteria; phylum Pseudomonadota; class Gammaproteobacteria; order Pseudomonadales; family Azotimanducaceae; genus JAPULC01. The sequence continues at coordinate 15,673 of JAPULC010000341.1, read as the reverse complement.
TCAACACGGCTGCCGCTATCCGCTTCGCCTCTTTGCGGGTCGGAGCCTCGCCATAGGCGTATGCCTTGTGGAACCGTTCGGACTTGACTTCCCAAGTCCACGGGGCGTAACGGCCTCCCCTATCACGCTTTGGGGCGTGGGCCGAATGTGTAACCCCACGAAGGGTGTGGTCCCCAGTTCGGGTGTGCTCAATCCATGTCGGCATCAGTCGGTCCCATCCACTGTGACATTCCCCTGGTCGTCAATCAGGATCCGCGCGTCCGCCGCTTCGATCATCGCAGCGTCGTGAGATACGAACAGAACATGTCGGGCACCTACCATCTTGGCTGCATGTCGTAGCATGCGAAGATAACTCTCCCTGTTCTCTGGATCGAGCGCACTCGATGTCTCATCTCTCACGAGCGTCACATCATCAGTTCCCGCGCATTCGCAGCCGAGTAGCGTAAGTCCGAGCGCGACCGCTTCGCCCACGATTGAGCACTCCCCGCCGCTATACGTCTCCGCTAGCGCATCGCGACCTTTCATATTGTCGATCACCCGCACGTCGAGAGCTTCGCGCTGCTCCTTTCCGCCCGCGATGAGGCGGTCGGTCCTGAACTCCACAGCAAATCGGGTGCCCACACATGAGGTCAAGATGTCGTTGACCATCGTGTTCAGCGTCGGCACTGCTGCGTCCACCTCCAGGCTCTGAAGGCCATTTTTTCCTAAATCCGCCGCCAGCTTTTTCCAGTCGGCCAACTCTTCTTCGAGCGCGGCGCACTCAGTTTTCAGCTTCGCGATCCGCTCGGCGTCCTCCTCCGCCTGTAGCAGCCGCGCCCGCGCTTCGCCGAGCGACATGGCTGCGTGGCTTGACTGGTCTTCGGCGTGAGCGACCTCTCGCTTGTGGCGCTTGATGTCGGGCGCGTCACCGTCCTTGGCCTCGGGCAGTCCGGCAAGCTCGGCTTCTAGCTGTGCGTACGTGGCAGTCATCGCGGCATGGGATAGCGTCAGTTCCTCGATGCGGGCTTCGGCCTGGTCGAGATGCTTGGCGCGGCTCACGCTTTTCTCGATTGCGAGTCGTGCATCGCGAATGGCGATGGTTCGCGTTCGTATGATCGCGGCCTCTCGGGTCTTTGCTTCCAGTGCGTCCTGATGCTTGGCGACGATGGGTGAGTTCTCGTCGACCACGGCCTGAAGGTCGGTGATGTTTCGATCCGAGCGCTCCAAGTCTTCGGCTGCCGACTTCATTTCCACCGCGCGCGAGGCTTGTTTGGTCAGTTCAGCAATCCGACCTCGGGTCGCCTCCCACTCGTCTGATGCCTCCTGAAGCTCTCGCTGGCCAGCCTCGATCTCTGTTGGCAGTTGGGCAACTCGCAGCACCAACCTGTCGTCTCCCTCAAGAGCCGCCTCTGCGACTTCCCTGGCATCATCGGCGCTTTCCGCAACCTCATCCAGACCCGACCGCAGCCCATCGATCCGATCGTCTTTGTGGGTGAGTTGACTGCTGCGCAAAGCTTCCATGGCGCGCTTCAGTGCATCCAGCCTGATCTTCTCGGCGGTCAACCTGCCCTGGTCTTTCTCCAAAGCCCCCGCGGCGGCATCGACGATCGGCTTGTCCTCAAGCCTGGCCTTGGCTCGCCTGGACACATCGGTCGCGGCTACCTGATCGCGGATCGCTGTGCTTAGCTTGCCTTCCGCCGTTGTCGCATCGATCTCAAGCGTGTGCTTGTCGGCTTTCACCGTGTCGGATTGCGCCTGGCATTCCTCGTCCTCGTGGATGAGTTCCGCATCCTTTGCGACCGCTGCGCGGATGGCATCGGCGTCGACGATCAGCGCACGATTGTTCCCTGATCGCTCTTCGTTGTCGGCCATGTCCCGCTTGGCCGCATCCATCCTGAACACCACAGACTTGCGTCGGTCGCGGATCTCTTGCGCAGCCAGGGAGTCGACGGCGAGTAGCTCGGCCCGCCGCAGAGCCTCCCGGGCAGACTCGGCCGCCCCCTGTTTTTCCCGGCCGGCGTCCTCGCACGCGGTCAAAAGTACCTGCGCCACCTTCACATCGAGCGCGTGTGCCTCTGCGTCGACGAACCGGCCCCGTAGGGCATCCAGCTCGGTGGCTACTGCAGAGCCCTTGTCACGCGCAGCCTTCGCGAGCTTTTCTAGTCTTTCCGCACCGATCACTCTCAAGAGCACCGCCATACGGTCGCTGCGTCCGAGTGCAAGAAAACCACGATCTTGCTGCACGCTCACCGCGGATGCGTACATCACTGCCGGGAGTGGCAGGTTGTCTTTTGCCCAAACGTCGAAGGACGAAACTTTCCCGTCGTCCAAAACGGGCACACCTTCAGCGTCAAGGATGAGCGATTCGCCCTTGCCGCTGACACAGTCGACGTTGTGCCGGATCGTCCAGGTCTGACCGTTGATGACGGTGCCCTCGATGAAGGAGTTTCGATCCGTTGCAAGGTGCGCGAGCGTTCCACGAGTCCGGCAAGCGCGGTGCGCGAGGCCGCCCGTGAGCATCTCCAAGAGGGTCGACTTTCCGGCACCGTTCCCACCGGCAATCGCGATGAGGGTCCCGTCGATAGCGTCGAAGTCGATTTCGATCGACTTGAAAGGCCCCATGTTGTCGGCTTTGAACGATGAATATCTCATGGTAGTTCGGCCTCGATGGTCGTGAGCTTGTCGAGCAAGCGGCCCCTACGACTACTGGATACGTCCTCCTCTCGAAGGCGCCACATCGCGTCGAGCTTGTCCGGCAGCCCGTGCGCTTCCGCAACCTCGGGAGCCTTGACAGTACTGGTCGTCAACGTCTGTGCCTCGATGACGACCGATGCGGCGCCAAGCGCGAGCCACTCTTTCTTGAGCTGCTCGGCCGCGTGCATGGCCCCGCCGCGCTGCTCGGAAGCGCAAGTAAAGCGAAAACGGATTTCCGTCCTCGGCTCAATGGGACCGAGATCGGCGAAGTCATCACCGCTGAAGTCGAAGCTTCGATCATTCCATTCGCTGGTCAGGAGAATCATGGGAGCGCATGGCGTCTCGATGCGCTCCCATGTCTTCGTTTCCGTGTCGTACAGAACATACGACTTGGATTCTATCTCACCGAACGCGGTGCGGCGTGGGCTGCCCGTGTAGAACACATCACCAGCACGACCATGCATGCCATCGAGTCCACTTCCGGGCTTTCCAGCGAACAGCTGAGGCATATGCACGTGGCCGAGCGCATAAATGTCTGCGCGCGCGAGGCGCAGGTCTTCGAGACCTACCTCCATATCACATCCCACGAGCGGCTGGCCGACGCTTGTCACGGCGGCGCGAACCATCGCATGCGACAGCAGGATGCGCGGCAAGAGGTCCCCTTCCGAGTCCATCTGATCGCCCAGTCCTCGGAGGATTTGCTGCAGCGCTTCGTGCGCGAGCAGTTCGGCGCCTTCGCTTCCAAGTCCGAGCTGTGCAGCGTGTGCGAGCACTCCCGCTTTACGCGGCCACGGCATGCACGCGACCAGCACGCGGCCGTATGAGGCGTCTCTTGTGCAAACCACCTCGGGGTGCTCCAGCACGCGCACTTCATGCTCCGTGTCCAGTTGCGACAGGAGCAGCAGGTCATGCATCACATCGTGGTTTCCCCTGATGATGACCTGTTCTGCGAACTGCCCAACCTTGCGCACCCATGCTGCCATCGCATTGCGCTCATCGGGCGTGCTGCGGCGCTCATACAGATCGCCCGCGTTCAGTACCAGCCTGATACCGCGCGCACGCCAGTCGTCCGCCATCCAATCGTGAATGCGCTTCCACTCATCGAACCGGCTGCGCTCGTCGCAGTGGCCGTCCCCTGTGATGGCGATCAACATTTCGGGTCCTCTGCACAGGCGATAACGTCGGGAAGAATCTCCGCCAACAACTTGGCCGTGTACAAGTCGATGCTAAATGCGTCGTTGCCGCTGGAGAGGTAAATACGTGTCGTATGATGCCCTCGTCGAATCGAAACCCCGAGTTCTACGGTAGGACCGGCAGCTCCAGGAGGCTGGCCAATATTCCACACCCCTTGCCTTGGCTTGCTAATCGTCACAGCTTCGATCCCCGACTCGCCAGCTCCGCCTCGAACGCCTGGAGCATGTCCTGGTCGCGCTCAGGGGCGCGTGATTTGCCGCCATCAAGATCCTCGCCGAAGCGACGCGCCCAATATTTGAGGTCGTCAACGTCGGCCTTCTCGATGGGCGTACCCTTCGAGCGTCCCCCGGGGATGACGTGTCCGCTCACCTCGGCGGACTCTCGCGGCTTGCTCTGCTCCCGCTTCTGCTGCGCGGGTGCTGGTGCAGGCGGCTGCTCGACAGTGTCCATGAACCCCGACACGTCGTCAGGGTCAGCGGGCACGGTGCCTACCGGGGGAGGGGCGAGCGCGGGGAGGGGCTGGGCCGGCGCGTCGCCGTACAACATCTTTGAGCCACCGAGGAAGGCGTCGGCCGTACGCTGGGCGAAGATGCGCTTGAGTTCCGGGTCGGATGTCTCGCCCGTAAAGAGCACTCGCGCTGCGACGAAAGGTTTTTGCAGCTCCTCGCGGCTGTAGCTCGTCTTGATGCCGAGTGACCGAATGGCGCGCAGCTGGGCCTTGGTCTCAGCGTGTGCTTGGATGTGCAGACGCATCTGCGCGAGCTGTCGATCCTTCAACTCGCGGGCTGCGGGGGAGCCATTCCGCAGGTCGAGTTCCTTCTCGGCGCAGATGGTCTGTTCTTGGCCGTCGAACGCTCGATATGTGCCGACAGCTTTCCATCGCACGTAGTAGGGGTTGCTGCCGTCGTCCATCCTTCCGGACAGCGTTGGATTCCATGAGACGCCGACAGCGTGTGCGATCTTCTGCAGCGTGGACTTGCCGAGCCCGAGCTTACCCCCGTCGGTTTTGTAAACGTCTGTCTCTGGGTCCACCACAACGGCCGTAAGCGCAAGGCCCACGCCTTCAGGCAAAGCCCCGACAGAACTCGCAGGGCTGATGAGGTGGGCGTGTTCCGCGGCCCACGCCATGCGATCGTTGGCCTCGTCTGCTGACCGGTATGTACCGACCAGGTTTGCAAGTGGTCGTTCGTCGCGCTTCTGAATAGCTGTGTCGGTCATCGTTTCCTCCGTGTTGGGTACTGCTACTTTACAGGATAAGAATCTTCCATCGGCGGAATCGCCATCATTCGGTCTCCGGGAAGTCATGTGGGTATTGCCCCCTAGCGACAAGCCATTGCTGCTTGCGCGCCTCAACGCCCTCGTCGTGTCCGCGCTCGGCAGCGCCGAGAAGCCACTCGGGTATGACGGTTAGGTCGAAGGGTGATCCAGCTATCCCAGACTTCCACGCCTGCATGTAAATCAGGGCTTGTGCACTTGGACGCGACATCAGTCGGTCTCCGTGTCGTCGGCCAGCTCGACGTGCTGAACTGCATCATCCGGCGGGTCGTCGAACTCGTTGAAGTGCCAGTCGCCGTCCGAGATATTCGAGTGGTAGTCCGTGTGAACGATCGGGGTACCGAGGTCGTCCGCCTTCTTGCGCGCATCGGCCTCACTACTCGCTTCGATCTCAGCAACGATTGAGCACGATATGTATCCACTCACGATGTATTTCGGCATCAGGGGGTCGTCCTCTCCGAACGCTCGATTGCGTCCCACTCTCGCTGAAGCTGCTTACAGAGCAGCGCCTCCTTGCCGGTGACAGTCGCCGGTTTACCGGGACGCAGCCGCTGCTCCAGGTTGAACATCACGTTGGACATCTGCCATCCGACGTGACGCAGTCTCACGATCTCATCACGGAGCTGTTGCTTGGTCGCTTTCGGCATCAGGGGGTCTCCGGTAGCTTGGCGAGGACCCCTCGCAGGGCGTGGCAGACCATCCCCTCCGGTCCCCCGTAGGAAGGTCCAGAGCCCCCATAATACTCGATTGTTTCCTCAACAGCATCCCGCCACTCCTTGTCACGCTCAGCCCGGCCGGCTGCGTGAGCCTTGACAAGTACGTCAGTCGTTTTCGGCATCAGTCGGTCTCCGATTTCTCGACGAGGCGCGCATCAATCCCGTACTTGCCTGTTGGCCGACGCACAAAGTGCACGTAGTCAGTTTCGTAGCCGGGGTTTTCGGCCTCCAGGTGGTCGACAACCGCCTGAACCATCTCGGCTTGCGTCAGTCGTATCTTCTTGTCGTTCGGCATCAGGGGGTCTCCTTGTCTAGATGCGGTGTGATGGAGATGTCGACCGACAACTTCACACGAGCGCCAAGACCGACCTCTGCGAGCAGTGCCTTCGCTTCTTCGGTCGGGATCGCCGCGACTGTCGACCCATCCCCAACAATCACATAGACAAGGGTCCAGTCGGGATTCTGCGGGTCTAGGCGCAGACCATCAAACGTGCCCACCCACTCTCTCTTCGGTATCGGCATCAGGGGGTCTCCGGCTTGGGTGGGTATTCCTCGCGATAGCCCGGCTCCGCTGCGGCTAGCATCTTGGCCGTCGGGGTCGGTCGCGCGTACTCGCTGGATGCAGCGTGGTCGGCTGCCTGTCCCCACCACCGAAACGCACCGCAGCTGTCCTCTGGGTATTCGTCATCGATGTAGTACCAGCCCGGCCCGTCGTGCCAGGCGTCGTTGCCCCAATAGAGAGTTACAGTCGGCATCAGGGGGTCCCTTCTCTTCGTGATATCCGGACATGCGAGTCGACGGGGCCCCCGATGGCCTCGCGCTCCAGTACTTCGAGCGGCCCGAAGCAGTCGTAGAACGCCTTGTCGGCATCGGGCGTGCGTGTGCCCTCGGTCGCGGCGCCCAACCTGTCCAAGGCGGCGCGGAGTCGCGCGAGCTGTCGCCGTGTCTCGATCATGGTGGTCACGGTGGGACCCTGCATCCCAAGCTTGCGTTAGTCAACGATGAATACTTAAAACATTTGCACCCTCTGATTCAGCCGTGTTACCCCCATCGGCATGACAGCTCTACGGGAATGGTTGAATGAGCGCGGGCGCGGCGCGGCAACGAAGTTGATGCGCGACAGCGAGTTGTCGCAGCCGACGATTGCGGCGGTCGCGAGGAACAACACGAACGACGTCAGGATTGCCGAAGTGCTGGCCAAGCACACGGGACTGTCTGTGCTTGCGCTGATGGGGCTCGATTCGACGGGCGCGCGCATAGGCGAGCCCTCCTGATGCCGATCAAAAAATCGCAGCGGGCGCGCTACCCAGCGGACTGGGATGCCATCAGCCGGCGCATCCGGTTCGAGCGCGCGGAAAGCAAGTGCGAGTGCACTGGACAGTGTGGAGACACGCATCACGGTGCCGGCCGTTGCAATGCGCCCCACGGCCGTCATGTGCTGCGCCACCGCGAGGAGCCATGGCGCTGGATCACTTCCGACGAGCTGGACCAGCATCGCGCCAACGGCATCCGCCCCGACGAGTGGGCCTACGAGGCCACGCACATTGTGCTGACTGCCGCCCACATCGATCAAACCCCAGAGAACTGCGCAGATGAAAATCTCCTGGCCATGTGCCAGCGCTGCCATAACAAACTCGACCAGCCACATCGCCAGCGGAACGCGCGGGAGACGCGGCGTGGCCGCAAGGCGATCGGCGAACTTCCCGGCCTGGGAGACGACCAATGAACCGATGCTACGGTGGCCTCGAACAGCGTCTGGAAGCATTCGGTAACTTCACGGATTTCTGCTGGGAATGGACTGGATGCCTATCTACTTCGGGCTATGGGAGGGTGAGGATCGGTGGCACCACATCCTACGTCCATAGGCTTGTCGTGGAATGGTCAACAGGGCGCACGTTGGCGAAGGGCGTGCAGGTAGACCACCTGTGCAGAAACAGAGCGTGCTTCCGGCCTACGCACCTTGAGGCCGTCACTCCGTCCGAAAACACGAGGAGGGGACTATCCGCGAAGCTCACCGATGCACAAATCGCCAAGATTATAGGAGAGCGCGCGGCCGGCGCGACGCTGGTTGTGCTGGCCGAGAGATATGGCGTCCACCACGCGCATGTATCACGGATTTGCCGCGGGTTGCGCCGCGCGGGCGCGGGTGGCTGCGCATGAGATATGCGGCTGTGCACGGTACATGGCTCGGGAGCGACCCGGCGGCACTCGATGCCACCGATGCGGCCCTGGGCGCGTGGCTTCGGCTCCAGGTTCTTGCATCCGAGATGGAGCTGGGAGAGGGCGGCGAAGACCTCGGCGAGGGGCGTATCCCATCGTGCGCAGAATGGTCCGATCGGGCGTGGCTGCGAGCCGTCGGAACGGACCGCGCTGCCGTCGATACGGTCGTGGCGGCGAAGCTGGCTCGATGGGATGGGAATGACCTCCTGGTTGGCGGCTACGACCGAAAGGGGCAGGCGGCAATCGAGGCAAAACGGGAGGGCGGAAAGAAGGGTGGACGGCCCAGAAACAACCATAGCAAAACCTCACCTAAACCTAAGAAAAACCACAGTGGAACCAAAGAAGAACCTGACGAGAAGGTGACTAAAACCTCATCGAAACCCCCTTCCTTTCCTTCCCCTTCCTTTCCTTCCCTCTCCCCCCCTTCGCGCGAGGGCGCGAATGATTCTCTGGAGTCGTTCGCCAGTTCCTGGCACGAGCTGACGCATCGCTCGGACTTCGCTGAGTTCGTGAACGGCTGCGGTCAACTCAGCGGCACCCATCAGCAGGTGCTCACAGACTTCCGCAAGGCGTGTGGGGGCTCCGTTGCTGAGTTCCGGGCCAGGGTGTCGGCGAGGCTCGCGGAGGACACGAACGGCTTTCTGCTCAAGCAAAAGCTGCTGCACTGGGCCGACGGACCCATCCACGCGCCCGTGACGGCCCCCAATCCTGGCAGGTCGTCGGCGCCTGTCGCCTACGTCGCCCCACCCCCGCCGAGCCCCGCGGAGCAGGAGGCGGCGCAGGTCGCTGCGCGTGGCGCCCTGGCCGCCCTCCGGGGGAACAAATGATCGGCCGCGTACCACCGAACGACATGCCGACCGAGGCGACTATCCTCGGGTGCGCCATGCTGGACGCCGAATGCGTGGAGATCGCCTCGGACATCGTCGCTCCATCGGATTTCTATTCTGATAGCCACGCGCGGATCTGGGAGGCGGTGCTTGGTCTCGTCGCGCAGGGGCAGCCTGTGGATATCACCACGGTCCGAGGCTGGTTGGTGAGCGCCGGCAAACTGGAAAGCGTCGGCGACGATTTCTTGCTTGAGCTGACCAATACGATTCCGAACTCCAGCCACATTGAAGGATACGCGCGTCGGGTCCAGGAACTGGCATCTGTGCGCAAAGTGATCCACGCGCTCCACGAGCAGGCCGCAAAGGGATACGGGCCCATGAACGACGTTCGGGCGTTCCTCGACGAGGCAGAGTCCGCGATCGCTGCCGTGACCGAAGCGCGCAGTGGCGGCGACGATTTGGTCAGCATGCAGACAGTGGTCCAGACGGTGTTCGAGAACATCGTCTCGATGGCCGAGCGAAAAACGTCGATGGTCGGCCATGAGACCGGGCTGCGAGACCTCGACGACTTCCTGAAGGGCATGTGTCCCGGTGACCTTATCATTGTGGGCGGGCGCCCGGGGATGGGCAAAGCGCAGCCACTCACCTCTGCGGTGCTCACGCCGACCGGCTTTCGGCTAATGGGCGACCTGGTGGTGGGCGACCTCGTCATCGGTTCCAGCGGCGTCCCCACGCGAGTGGTTGGAGTCTACGACCAAGGCGAGCTGCCAGTCTATCGGGTCCACTTCTCCGACGGGGCCTCGACTCGTTGCTGTGACGAGCACCTCTGGGAGACGCGTAGCCGCTCTGAAAGGCGCCGCGGTCTCGCGCCATCGGTACGGGCCCTGTCGGAGATTAGGCAGACGCTGCGCCGCGCAGACAGCGGTGGCCGGAATCACAGCGTTCGGTACATGGGGCCGGCGTACTTCTCCGACGAACGCGGGAACAACCTGACGCCAGGTCCGGCGATGAGCCCGTGGGCGCTTGGGATCTACCTCGGCGATGGTCACGGCGGCACGTCTGTCTTGCTGTCGAACCCGGAGGCCGACATACGCGCCCGGTTCGCGGCGGCGCTCGACCAACAAGACGAGTTGGTGAGTGCTAACGATGTGACAATGAGGGTTCGTCGCAGGCAGCGTTCGGGACCCAGCGAGATGAAGAAGGCGCTTGCCAAGCTCGGGCTCGACGGCCTGAGGTCGCACGAAAAGTTCATCCCGAAAGAGCACCTCTATGCACGCATCCCGGAGCGGGAGGCGCTGCTGCGCGGGCTCATGGACTCCGATGGCCACGTGGCGGAAAGCGGCACGAGCGTGGAGTACTGCACTGCGTCTCAACAGCTGTGCCACGACGTTGAGTTCCTGGTTGGGTCTCTCGGTGGCCGGGTGACGTGGGTCAGGCGGGCGACCCATTACACAATCGACGGTGTGCGAACGAAAGCCCGGGACTCCTACCGGATGACCGTTTCATTTCCCACAGGCGAAATCGTGCCAGTGTCCAGCAAGAAGCATCTGCGGAAGTGGAAGGCGGGCCCCCTACGCGTCTCAGAGCGCTTCATCGAATCTGTTGAGCCCGCTGGCGTTGAGGAGTGCAGGTGCATTCGGGTTGATGCTGCCGACAGTTTGTATGTGACCGACGATTTCATATGCACCCACAACACGGCCCTTGCGATCAACAACATCGCCTGCGGGATTGCAAACCCCAAAATCGGCGGGGGTCCGCTACCTGTGATCGTGTTTTCATGCGAGATGCCGAAGGAGCAGTTGGTTCAACGAACCATATCCTCAGAGAGCGGCATAGACCTCACAAAGATCCGGTCTGCGACCATCCATCGCGACGAGTGGCCGCAGCTCACGGCTTCGGCCGGTGCACTGGCGGAACTTCCAATCTACTTCCACCCGGTCACGTCGGCGGATGCGATCACTGTGCGCCGGCAATCCAGAAGAGCGCGGCGCAAGTACGGGCAGCTCGGATGCGTCGTGGTGGACTACCTGCAGCTCATGGGAACATCGTCGAGCGGTGACAGTCGCGACGCTCAACTCGGTGAGATCACCCGCGGGCTGAAACAGCTCGCCCTTGAGCTGCAGGTTCCGGTGGTGTTGCTGTCGCAGCTCAATCGCGAATGCGAGAAGCAGAACGACAAACGTCCGCGCATCTCCCACCTGCGCGAGTGCGGGTCGATCGAACAAGACGCCGACGTTATTTTGTTCGTCTACCGCGACGAGGTCTACGACCCTAAATCGGAGTGGAAGGGCACGGCAGAGATTCTTGTACGCAAGGCGCGCAGCGGTCCCACAGGCATGGTCCGGCTAGCGTTCAACGGGGCGCGGACGACATTTGGCGACTTCGATGGCCAACACTCTGAGGAGGAACGACATGGGAACAGCAATGGAAGAGCACCCTCCGACTGGCATGATCAGCAGCCGTAGGCTCACTGCGCGGCAGGGACAGCTGTTGCAGTGCATCCGCGAGCGCGTGCGCGACGATGGGTACCCACCCACGATCCGCGAGATGGGTGATCACATGGAAATCCGAAGCACGAATGGCGTGAAGGACCATCTTCGAGCGCTGGAACGCAAAGGGTACATCAAGGTCATGTTTCAAACCGCGCGAGGCATCCGCTTGCTGACACTGGATGGGCCTTGTCGGGCGCACATGGAAGAGGCTCAGCGGATCCCTTTGGCGCCCGACAGCCCGCGCGCGGTTCGCCTGATCGCGGAGGCTCTTCACGCCCGGGAATCGAATGAAGCGTAAGCAAAGGCGGCTGACAAAAATCTTGCCGAACAACTCGCCCCTGGCGGTTGCTGCGCGCGGCGGTGAGGTGTTGGATCGGCAGGTCGGCCCCTCGCAGGCCATGCGCGAGTTCGAGCCATGGAGCCGCGACCAGCCGGCCTACATGGCGTGGTTTCGGAAGGAGTTCGAGACCGACAGATGTCAGTGCCCCGACCTAGGGTGCGGTCTGCAGGGTGAGCAGGCCCACCATGAAGAGTTTGGGTGCGATAAAGACGATCGGACGCTGGTGTGGATGTCCCTCCGATGCCACGCCATCCGGCATTCTGAGCGTGGCATCGGTGGCATTTCGGGTGCCTGGTATGCGACGCATTGCCGCGCGGTGGCCGGGGACAACTGGCGCTCCTACTGCGATTCTCTGGAGCCCTGAAAAACATATCCCGAAAGTTCTTGACCGTCTGTACGGACTCATGTCAGTGTACGGACATGCAAAAGGAGGCTGACATGACTGACTGCCAACCAACGGTGATGCCGAAGTGTCACCACTGCAAGCGCAAGCCGCGTGGTCAGCAAGACCTGGATCGGTTCATGTTGTTTTGCTCCACACTGCCATCTCTCGTTGGTAGGTCGATCGTTCTCTGCCCGGAGCATGTGGCGAACTACGCGAGCCGCCAGCAGGTTGCTGCTGCAGAAAGTACCGACTGATGCCGAACATACTGTCTCTCTACACCCCCCGGAGCGAATGCCATTCCGGCTACCAGATCACTTACACCTTCGATGACCACGAGGACGGCGAGCGGTACTGCTACGAACTCACGGATCCGAAAGGCGGGTGGGTCGCTAGTGGCTGGTCACGTGCCCCGGAGGATGTCGCGAAGAACGCGCACAGAGCCTTAGACAAGAGGACCGACTGATGCCAATCGATGGGAACATGGCCAATGGACCGGACTCCGTGACCGAGCTGCACAACGCCTACCTGGAAGGTAAGCACGACGGGTTCAACCAGGGGCTAGCGTCTGGCCGGGCTGAGATGGCGGCAGAGGTCCGTGAGATGGTGCGTCCTGAGATGGAGCGATGCAAAGAGATGGTGGCTCTCCAAGAGTTCCACACCCCGTTTGCCGAAGCCATTCTGACAGTGCTCGATGAACTTCTATCCAATTTACCGGAGACCGACTGATGTCGAAGAGACCCACCAGACCCGCAATGCAGAGCGAGGTTGACGCGGTTAGACGTGTAACTAGCGTAAAGCCCAAGGTGACTTTCGTGGACCACACGATCCCGGGCACATCGGTGGTCATGAAGCGGCGCGTGCCCGCACACCCGGACGCGCCCGAGAACCGCCCGTTCATTTTCCCCGAGGACCAGGTCAAAGATCTGGACATAGGACTGAAGTGCGGCATGAACATCATGCTCACCGGCCCTACAGGAGTGGGCAAGACGGCGCTCCCGCGGGCAATCTGCGCGGAGCTGGGTTTGCCTTTGGTGCGTTTCAACCTTGATGGAGAGACGCGCGTGAGCAACCTACGGGGTATGAACATCCCGGCCGCAAAGGACGGCGTGCTGACTCTGCAGTTCTCGCTCGGCGCACTCGCCAAGTGCATGAAGGACGGGTATGCGGTGCTGCTCGATGAAATCGACGCCGCGTTGCCGAGTGTGCGATTCGTGCTGCAGCCGGTCCTCGAAGAAGACAACCGCAGCCTGACCATCCCGGAAACCGGGGAGACGATCACCGCGCTGGACAATGGATTTGCCGTGTTCGCCACGGGCAACACCATCGGGTTCCGAGTAACACAACGCGCAGCCTATGCGGGCACCAACATGATGAACGCGGCATTCCTCGATCGGTTCGGCATGGTGATCGGCGTCGACTACCCGACCAAGGAACAGGAATACGCGCGCGTGCTCATCAACGTACCAGGATGCGATACGGACATCATCGATGGCATCTGTCGAGTGGCTGAAGAGCTTCGCAGCGATGACAAGTTCAAGAGCGACTTTTCCACGCGTCGATGCGTCCAGTGGGCGCGCCTATGCGAGCACTTTGGAACTGAGGGTGTGCTGCGGGCGGCGAAGGCATCCGTTCTGCGCAAGCTTGAGATGTCGACGGATGCGCGAGTCGCGCGTGAGATCATTTGCCACATCTTCGGCTACGACGAGTCGGCGCTGTGAGCATCGACCACGAAATGGCGCGCGTGGCCCGCATCGTCTCGGCCGATCAGAACCTGCAGGTTCATGTGCGGGGAGTCATGGCATTCTCGAAAAGGGGTGAGATCACGATCCCAAACATCGAGCATTACGATTGGCTCGGAGCGCGCCACGCTAAGCGCATGCTGCATGGGCTTTCTGACCACGAGTGTGGGCACGCAAGCGACACTGATTTTGAATCCTACGAAGCATGGAAGGCCAGTAAGAAGCGATGCAAGGCCCTCCACACTATATGGAATCTCATTGAGGATGGGTACGTCGAGCGGCTCCAGGGTGAGCGATACATGGGAAGCCGAACGAACATTCGGTTGATGAACGAATGGTTCCTTGGGGAGAAGGACGAAGAGGGGAAGACACCGCCCGATCATGTGCGAGATGACGATGACGTGATCGGCGGAACTATGCGCGCGCTCGGGCCCGTGCTCACCCCTCACGGGGGCCGCACCATCGAGTTCTATGAAGATCTGAACGCAGACGTGGGCGCCATGCTGCGCCTGTGCGAGGATGAAATCATCGAAGCGAAGGCAGTCACGGGCAGCCAGCAAACGCAGCAGAACATCGAGTTGGCTCACCGCATTTTCGACAAGATGAATGAGGCGGTGACCGAACAGGATCGAGCGAAGGCAGCAGCCAACGGCGAGGTGGAAATCGTTGATGCCTCGGGGGGCAAAAGCCGGCTCGAACGATGGACCGAGAATACACCGATGTGCGCGACCGATGGCATCAATGCACGCATCATGGAGGTGTTCGATCAGCCCGATGAGGTCCGCCCTTACACCATGTTTTCTGGAGAGTTCGACATTGTCCGAGACTTCTCGGCCGAGGATCAAGCGGACCATACTCGCGCCTACGATGCAGCCGAGAGTGATGCGGCTGAAGTTTCCGATGCGCTTGTGTTCGCGTTCGAGGCGGCGCTCAAGTCGACCTCGATGATCGTCCCGGTGAGTGGGCACGATGAGGGCGAAGTCGATCCGAACCTGCTGGTGGAGTATGCGGTGGGTTCGGTTCCTTCAGATGGTATGTACATCCAGCTGGATGAAGGCGAGTCAGACGAGACAGCGGTGTATGTGCTAGCCGACTGCTCGGGCTCGATGCAAGGATCGAAAGCAATGCTGTGCAGGCACGCATGCATCGCGATGCACCGGGCACTGCGTGCATGCGGCATCGCTCACGAGATGGGCGGATTCACGACGGTCGAAAGCGACCGGGTCGATCGCCATGCATGGACGCACGATCGATTCAAGCAATACATGGACAACTTCACAGCCATGCGTGCCGCGTTGGTCGAGGCGCAGTCACATGGGGTTGCGGTTGAGAACTTCGCCCGCGCGCTGTATGGGTGGTGGCCGGACCCAGGTGAGGGCGAGGTTTCGCCGGTGCTTGAGGCCGAAGAGCTGATGGTCCCCGTGCATGCGATTTTCAAATCGTGGGGCTCGAACGACCCGCGCTCGCTCATGCATATCACTGGCCTCGACATGAATCTTGATGGGGAGGCTGTCATGTGGGCCGCGCATCGCCTGGCAGCTCGCCACGAGCGCCGCAAGGTCATGTTCGTGCTTTCGGATGGGTATCCGGCCGGAAGCCGTGACAACGCCCAGGGGAGCCAGCACCTGAAGGATTCGATCGCACGCATCGTCGCTGCGGGCATTGAGGTGTACGGCATCGGCATCGAGAGTGACGCGGTGGAAGAGTTCTACCCGCTCTGGTGGCGGGCGGATAACGCCGCCGACCTGATAGATATTGCCATGAACGGCATGACTGAGGTACTAGCAGCGAACCGCAAAGAGCGGGCACGCA
>JAPULC010000340.1 GCA_027295305.1 Gammaproteobacteria bacterium | reverse complement strand
CTCGCTACCGCCTCGCAGACGTCCTGTCTGCGAGGCTGGCCTATCGGCGCCGCTCTTACATCCCTCTTTCTGTATGAAGAGCGCGACACCTCAACGCCCGCGACAGGAGACTCCAGCACCCACTTCCGGGCACCAACTCGTCAAAACGAAACGGTAGGCGGAGAAGCAACCGCGGCGCCACGGACTCTACGTTCTTCAATTCCGCGTAGTGATCCGGGGAGTGGATGCAGGAGGTTTCTCGAGCGGCGTTTGAGGCGTCTCGCTCTTTATATGGAGAGCGGGATGTAATGAGTGGCGCCGATACGCAGCGAGGAGGACAGGGGACGTCGGCCCCAGCGCACAGCGCTGTGGCTTTGCGGTAGCACGAGGAACCTCCTGCATCCGCTCCGTGCGATGCCCTTGAATCTTACCGATTCCGATCTCGGACCTTCAGATCCGATAGGAGGTTGTGGTCATGACTTTCGCTACCAGGGCCATGACGTCTTTGGCCGGCTGCGGGAAGTCCCATCCCCCCGCCTCGAGGGCGTGGGTGCCGTGACGCGCTTCCTCGTCACGCATCTGATTGACGATGGCGCGGCTCTTGTCGTCGGACTCGGGAAGCGCGCGTTCGTGACGGTCGAGATGACGGCACACCTCGTCCTCGGTGGCGGCGACAAAACCGAGGCTCAAGCGGTCGCCGGCGATCCCGGTGAGTGCGCCCATACCGAAGGAGAGCGCAAACCAGAGAGGGTCCAACCGACTGGGCCGGCTCTTCAGCTGCTCGAGGCGCTCGCGACACCAGGCGAGGTGATCCTCTTCTTCCCTGGCCGCCTGCTGCATCACCTCGCGTACGCCGGATGATCGTGCCGTGACCGCATGACCCAGGTAGAGCGCCTGAGCACATACCTCCCCCGCATGGTTGACCCGCATCAGTCCTGCCGCGTGACTGCGCTCTTCATCCGTGAGCTCTCGTTCAGCAATGCCTTGGGCGGGAGACGGGCGTTCACTCCCCTTCGCAGACCAAAGCGTGCGAAGCACTCGATCGATGCTCACGATGAATTCATCTTTCGCACTCAATGTCATGAAAGGATCATCCCGGCGGCTTCAGAGTGGCCACCATCCTTGGCGTCGATCAGAGGGTGTACAACACCGTCCCAAGAGTCTTTCGCAAAACCGGCTCCGCCGTCTTTGCTGGGTCGTATCGCACATCCCTGTGCTCACTCCCCCCAGAATTCAAACGCTTCACGCGTTCGAATTCTGCCACGCCATCCATGGCGTGGATCAGAGGGTGTTTACAACACCCTCTTCAAATCACAGCGACTACAATGGACTTGATGTCATGACGGTCTGCGTCACCCATCGCCTGATCATTGGGCTCGAGCCAACGAGCTCGCAGCCCAAACGAATTTCGAATGTAGCCGAATTCGCGAAACGCTTGAAGCCACCATGAATGAGACGCACGATCTGGCACTGATTCTGGAGTCCCGGATCCCCATCGTAGTGGTGGACTCGGCGGACGAGCGGCGCGTGCTGGATCTGCTGACGCGATTCGCCATCTCTCATCAGCTCTCCTATTACGTCTGGACCGCAACTCAGGGACTGAGGCGCGGCGGATTCGGCCCCGACTTCGGTGCCGAATGTGACCTCACCGACCCGGAAGAGGCACTCAGACAGGTCTTCACCTCGCAGGGACCAGCGCTCTATGCGATGTGCGATTTCCACCCCTATTTCAAAGAGAGCCACCGGGTCGTGAGACTGTCGAAAGACATTGCGCTGGACTACGAGCGGCTTCAGAACACACTCGTATTCGTCAGCCATCATCTCGATCTGCCCCCCGAGCTTTCACGCCTGAGTGCGTCTCTGGACCTGGCGCTGCCCAGCGATCAGCAGCTCATGGCCATCGTGCGGGAGCAAGCGCTGGAATGGTCGAATCTCAACGGCGGTGCCCGGGTGCGAACCGACAATCGCACGCTCAAGCGCCTCATCGCAAACCTCCGCGGGGTCACCCACTCCGATGCACGAGTGCTCGTGCGTCACGCAATCTTCCGCGACGGAGCCATCCAGGAAAGCGACCTCCCGGAGATCAATCGGCTGAAGTTCGAGCTGCTCGACCAGGAGGGGGTGCTTCGCTTCGAGTACGAGACCGAGCAGTTCGCGAGCGTCGCAGGACTCACCAACCTGAAGCAGTGGCTGGACCGGCGCCGCACGGCGTTCATAAACAAAGAAGCGGAATTCGATCGTCCCCGGGGCATCCTGCTGCTTGGCGTCCAGGGCAGTGGCAAGAGCCTCGCAGCGCGATGCGTGGCCGGGTACTGGGGATTACCGCTCTTGCGCCTGGATGTCGGGTCCCTCTACAACAAGTTCCACGGCGAGACCGAGCGTAATCTGCGCAACACCCTCAAGCAAGCCGAGATGATGGCCCCCTGCGTGATGTGGCTCGACGAGATCGAGAAGGGTCTCGCGGTCGGCCAAGGGGACAACGCCACGTCGCAGCGACTGCTCGGGACGCTGCTGACATGGATGGCTGAGCGCGACGCTGACGTCTTCACGGTGGCCACCTCCAACGACATCAGCAAGCTACCCCCGGAGCTCCTTCGCAAGGGCCGCATGGACGAAATCTTCTTCGTGGACCTTCCCGACAAGGCGACGCGTCACGAGATATTTCGCATTCATCTCGAAAAGCGGGACGTCGATGCGGCCGGCATCGACCTCGAGGTTCTCGCCGAGCTGAGCACGGGTTTCACCGGCGCGGAGATCGAGCAAGTCGTGGTATCGGCGCGTTACGGTGCGCGCTCCTCGAAGAGATCCGTGGACACGGAGCTTTTGCGTGAGGCCATCCAGGGAACCTATCCGATCTCAGTGGTGATGGCCGAACAGATCGCCGCACTCCGCGACTGGGCGCGGGATCGCACAGTGCCGGCGTGAAGGTCTTCGCACGGAGCGGGTCCCGGAGACACCCACTCCCCTTCATCACTACGTAAAACTAAAGGACTAAATCCGCCTACGACGCTATATCGCCGCGCAGATTCGAGGCCTTTTCGAGGGTCGTCTCAGGCGGCGGAAGACTCGAGATCAGGCGGATCCTTCAGCACCAGCGCCTCGAATCCGTATTGATTCAGAAGGTAGGCGGCGAGCGTGCTGCGCCGGCCACCGTCGCACGTGGTGATGTAAGTGACGTCGGCGTCCAGCTCGTCCACGATTTTACGGATGGCATGCAGCGGGACACTTCGACTTCCTTCAATGTGTCCCTGTTTGAATTCCAGCGGCAAGCGCACATCCAGCACTTCTATCTTCCGCTCACCCTCTGCGATGAGCGCCTCGAGCTCTTCGAACTCGATGAACTCCAACACCGGATCCTGCATGAGGTGACTGAAGTCCTTCTTGTCCAGGCGCATGAGCGAGCCATCCGTGACCATCTTCACGGTGGCGTTTCGGGGCGCATCACCGATCAACGCATCTTCACCAAAGACATCCCCCGCCCGCAGCTCCGCAAGCACCACGTCGGTGACATCGCCTCCACTCTGGATCCGCCTGGAGATACGCGCAACGCCGCTCTTCACGACATAGAAAAAGTCACCCGGATCGCCCTGGTTCACCACCACGTCGTCGGCCTTGACTCTCGCCTCCTCAAACTTCGCAAAGAGCTGCTGGATGTTCGCGGGCGGTATGGAAGTAAAGAGTCGTGATTGAAGAAGACACGACATCCAATCCGCGTCGGCGTCGAGCACCTCATCCTCTTCGAGGTCCTGCACCAGATAGTTGCCGGCCTGATCCCAGGTAAGAACCAGATCGACATAGTCTTTGTCGAATAGCAGCACCCGCACGGGGCTGGTGGTGATAGCGGTCACCATGTGGGGCTGATTCGTGTCGAGGGCAGCGTGGGCACGTTCGTCAGCGCTGCTCACCCGCGTAATGTTGAAGTCCGCGTCCGCGAGATCCACGCTGCCGGCGAGCAGGTAGTGACAATGCCGGTTCTCTTCTCCGCGCTTGAACAGGATGCTCCCCCTCGGGTGCTCCTCGAGCGTGCCTTTGCGCGAGAGCTCGGCCAAATGCGTTTCCGACAGTGAGCTGAACGGAACTAGTTTCTCGAGCAGCCCGGTTTCAATGCGTTCCCCCGCCGCCATGCACTACCTCTCATACCAACCTGTTGATTATCTACGCATCCTTCAACCGGGGATAGTGAGGTCAATCTGAAGAAAGTGACGTCGATCAAGAACCGCGCGCGAGGGCGCGATGGGCAATGTCTCCGCGAAAAAAGGCGTCGTGCCAGTGAATCCGGTCCACGGCTGCATATGCGCTGTCGCGGGCATCCACCACCGTCTCACCGAGAGCAGTGACGCACAAAACGCGGCCACCGTCTGTGACCACCCGATCGTCTGCCAGGCGGGTGCCGGCATGAAACACCTTGACCCCTTCCATTGAGGCCACTGAGGCGAGCCCCTCGATGGCGTCGCCTTTCCCATACGCGACGGGGTAACCACCCGACGCCATGACCACCCCCACGGCAACTCGCGGATCCCAATCGAGGGTCACGCCCGCGAGACCATCGGTGAGAGAACGCATGCACAGAGCCGCCAGATCGGATCGCAGCCGCATCAACACGGGCTCCGCTTCGGGATCGCCGAAGCGGCAATTGAACTCGATCACCTTGAGGGTGCCATCCGGCCCGATCATCAGCCCGGCATAGAGAAACCCACGATAGGGACAGCCCTCAGCTGCCATGCCCCGGATGGTGGGCTCGATGACTTCGCCCATGATGCGCTCGTGGAGCGCTTCGGTGACCACGGGCGCCGGCGAATACGCCCCCATGCCCCCGGTGTTGGGGCCGAGATCTCCCTCGTCGCGCGCCTTGTGATCCTGGGAGCTGGCAAAGGGAACGACGTTCTCGCCATCCGCGATCACGATGAAGCTGGCCTCCTCGCCTTCGAGAAATTCCTCGATCACCACCTGGTGACCCGCAGCGCCGAAGCTTTCTCCCGAGAGCATCCCACGTACGGTCGCTTCCGCCTCCGCAACCGTGCGCGCCACCGTGACCCCTTTGCCCGCCGCAAGTCCGTCGGCTTTGATCACGATGGGCGCGCCGCGCTCGTGAACGTAGGCCACGGCTTCATCTACTTGCGCGAAGGTGGCATAGGCCGCAGTGGGAATCGCATGACGTTCCAAAAAGTCCTTGCTGAAGCGCTTCGAGCCTTCCAGGCGAGCCGCCGCGGGGCTGGGTCCGAAGCAGTTGAGCCCCTGTGCTCGAAAGCGGTCGGTGATGCCCTCGACGAGTGGCCCCTCTGGCCCTATCAGGGTGAGGTCCACCGCGTTATCGCGTGCAAACGCGATGAGCGCGTCGAAATCCATTACATCGATGGCGACGTTCGCAAGCCCAGCTTCAGTGGCCGTGCCAGCGTTTCCCGGTGCGACGAAGACTCGCTCGACGTCGTTCGACTGAGCGCACTTCCATGCCAATGCATGCTCACGGCCTCCACCGCCAACAACGAGTACCTTCACGAGATTCCTGACCCCATTTGCCGCAGATGGAATGATCGTGTCGCTGCATCGCGCCAAATTGCCTGGCGCGGCGACCCGTGAGGTATTGTCACATCATCCGCCGGCTACCAGGATGTTTTTTCAGCGCTCAATGGCGGAAGTGGCGTATTGCGGTGAACACCATGGCCATGCCGTGCTCGTCCGCTGCTGCGATCACCTCGTCGTCGCGCATCGACCCGCCCGGCTGAATCACCGCAGTGATGCCCGCGTCGGCCGCAGCATCAATTCCATCGCGAAACGGGAAGAAAGCGTCCGAGGCCATCACTGCGCCACCCACCTCCAAATCCGCTTCCTCGGCTTTCAAGCCCGCAATTCGCGCGCTCATCACCCGACTCGACTGCCCTGCACCCACGCCGATGGTCTGGCCGTCGCGCGCGTAAACGATGGCGTTGGACTTGACGTACCAAGCGACGCACCAGGCAAATTCTAGATCGCGCATCTCGCGCGCATCCGGGGTGCGGCGCGTCACGACGTTGAGCGCTTCAGTGCGCAATGAAGTCGCGTCGCGTTCTTGAACCAGCAAACCGCCCGTGACGCGGCGTAGATCCAAGGTCGGCACGGGTGACTGCATCAACTCGCCGCACTCCAGCACCCGCAGATTACGTTTGCTCGCGAGGCTTTCGCGCGCCTCTCGCGTAACCTCCGGCGCAATGATCACCTCGACGAACTGGCGCTCCAGAATCGACCGCGCAACCGCGGCTTCAAGCGGTCGATTGAACGCGATGATGCAACCAAAAGCCGATGTCGGATCGGTCGCGAATGCCTTCTCGAAAGCTTCGAGAACCGATGCGCCAAGTGCCACGCCACAGGGATTGGCGTGCTTGACAATGACACACGCCGGCTCCTCGAAGCACTTTACGCACTCGAGCGCAGCGTCCGCGTCCATCACGTTGATGAACGAGAGCTTGCGGCCTTGCAGCTGACGCGCGGCAACGACGGTGCCCGAATGTGCGTCCGCCCCACGATACAGCGCACCGCGCTGATGTGGATTCTCGCCATAGCGCATTTCGCTGACTTTGGTGAACGACAGCACGAGCTTCGATGGCAACTCGTCTTCACCTGCACGCGCGTCGAGATAGGTCGCGACCGCGGCATCGTATGCAGCCGTATGGCGAAACGCTTTGCGCGCAAGGCGAAGGCGCGTGTTGGCACTCACGCCACCGCCGGAACGTAGCTCTTCGATGATGAGTGAATAGTCATCGGGATCGACGACAGCTGCCACCGCGGCGTGGTTCTTCGCTGCTGCACGCAACATCGCGGGACCACCAATGTCGATGTTCTCGATAGCCTCCTCGAAGCCCACATCCTCGCGCGCAATGGTCGCTTCAAACGGATAGAGATTGACGACTACGAGATCGATCGTCGCGATGTCGTGCTCGGCCAGTGCCTGCGCATCGGCACCCGCGCCTTGTGCATCGCGTCGCGCGAGAATTCCCCCATGAATCCGTGGATGCAGTGTCTTCACTCTGCCGTCCATGATCTCCGGCGATCCGGTATGGGAGGCAACATCTATGCTTTCGATGCCGGACTCGGAGAGGACCTGGCGTGTGCCTCCCGTGGAGAGAATCTCCACCCCGAGATCGATGAGTGCATTGCAAAGTTCGGCCGCGCCCGTCTTGTCCGAAACGCTCACCAACGCGCGTCGGACGGGCATAGAATCCGGATTGTCAGATGAGGCCATAGCGCTTGAGCTTTTTGCGCAGCGTCCCCCTATTGAGTCCCAACATGGCCGCCGCCCGCGACTGATTGTTGCCGGCCTGAGACATCACCACTTTGAGCATCGGCTCTTCCACTTCAGACAATACCAGATCGTACAGTTCTTTAGCGGGTTGGCCGTGCAATTCCTCGAAAATCTCTTTGAGTGCGTTCTCAACACTCTCCCGTAAGGGATTTTGATCAGTGTCCCCCAAGGCGATGTTCTCCTCGTCATGCCGCCAACGACAGGGTGCCCTCGCGTCGAAGACGCTCACCTATGCGTTGTCGTACGAACCTGCCCTGCTCGGCTGACGATTCCAGCCGGTTGAAATCACGTCGAAACTCATCGCCCCCTGGTATCGCTCTCAGATACCAACCAACGTGTTTGCGTGCGATTCGAATCCCGCGTTCCACTCCGTAGAAATCGTACAAACGATACAAATGCTCTTCGATGATGACGGCAACTTCGTTTCCCCCAGGGTCCGGCAATTTCTCACCGGTCTCCAGATAGTGTCCGATCGACTTCGCAAGCCACGGACGACCTTGAGCCGCTCGCCCCACCATGACCGCATCTGCACCGGTATAGTCGAGCACCAATTTCGCCTTGTCAGGTGAATCGATGTCTCCGTTAGCGATAACGGGAATATCGACTGCCTGTTTGATGCGAGCGATGGTGTCGTATTCAACCGATCCCTCGAAACGACACGCACGTGTTCGTCCGTGTACCGCTATCGCACCAATCCCGACATCTTCAGCGATGCGGGCAATGCTGAGCGCATTGCGCAGTGCCGGCGACCAACCAGTTCTCACTTTAAGTGTGACGGGGATAACAACTGCAGCGATAACTGCTTCAAGAATTTCCTTGACAAGCTTCTCATCACGCATTAGCGCTGACCCGGCGAGCTTGTTACAAACCTTCTTTGCTGGGCATCCCATATTGATGTCGATGATCTGCGCCCCCTGCTGCGCGTTGTAGCGCGCGGCCTGCGCCATCACCTCAGGTTCTGATCCGGCAATCTGCACGGCTATTGGAACTGCCTCGAGCACATGCGCGCGACGCGCTCTCGACATGCGCGAATCGCGAAGCTCGGGTTTCGAGCTCACCATCTCGGAAATCACGAGCCCGGCACCCATGCGCCACGCAAGCTCACGAAACGGAAGGTCAGTAACGCCAGCCATCGGTGCAAGCACAAAACGGTTTCTAAGAGTGTAAGGACCGATCGCAATCACGACCTGAGCGAAACGAGCTTGGGAAAAGGGGGGCCTATCATAGCCGCCGGACGGTGAACTTCAATGTCCAACGGCTGCCCGAAAAACCGTGCTGCATTTTTGATCAAAACGCTGCTGCAATTTTGCGCGAAACTCTGCTGCAATTTTGAGCAAACCGATCTTCTAACGGATGCGGAAACGCGGCTTAGTGAAATAGCACGATGTAGTTCACTGCATCTCTCCCGGGATCCACGAGATTCAGTGAAATGCGAATGGGGGTTTTCGAAGGAATCTCACGTTCACCTTCCATGTCACCGGAGAGGTATTCCTCGCGGGAGAAGCGCCGGGCGGCCACCGGGCGGCCATTCATGTCGGAGAACTGAATCTCGATCTCCGGAAATGCTTGGGCGTACGGCGCGTCGTTGATGATCACCGCTTCCACGACGATCGAATCTGCGGCCTCGGGATGACTTCGCACGACCACCTGACGACTGCGAATTCGATGCGGTTCGTGCACCTCGGCCACCGTACAACCGAACCATCCGCAAAAGCTCTGATAGAACGGACGCATGCCATTTTCCGTGGAGAGCGACGACGCCTGCGCGTACAGCACCTGGGCGACGAAGAACACTAGAAGCACGAGCGCGCCACCTGCGTAGATCCACTTGCTACGCCAGATTGGAGTCGGCTCGACGACGGCAGTGTCGAATCCAAAGTCGGTCAGGTTCGGAACCTCGACCGCATCGAGTGCGGCTTCCTCCTCCGCCTCCCTATCTTTTTCGGTTTCGTCTACCTCGGTCTTGTCATCGGCCCCGAGGACCGACGTACGCCTGTACTCCGCGGTGGTTCGCTCCCTGAGCGCCTGATCCTCTTCGTCCTCCTGGTCCTCTTCGTCCTCTTCATGCGCTTCGTCTTCGTCGGACTCCTGGTAATCCTTATCTTCCTCGCCGTCTTTCTCCTGCGGATGCCATCGGCGCTTGTCCAATGCGAGGAACTCTTCCGACAACGTTCCCTCGAGGGTGGGGGCGTTCGACATGTCAACCACATCATCGGGGAAGTTCTCAGCGATGAAGTAATCGCGGGCCTGAAAGACATTCAGACACGAGCCACAGCGCACCTGGCCCGCGGCTGCCTCCAGCTGGGCGTCCCCCACTCGAAAGCGGGTACTGCAGGCGGGACATTCGGTGACGGTGCCCGAGCTCACGCCGCGACACCCCTGCGACCGACGAGCAATGACCACCCTTCCAGGGTGGTGCTCTGATCGAACTGGAAGCTCGCGAAGGATCCCTTCACCGCATCGCATTGCGCCGGCAGCATCCCGGACAGGCCAAGCTGGCCATCTGTTGCGACCAGCCGGGTGAGTTCATCGGAGAGCATCGTCAACACGCGAGAGAAGATGTTGGCTACCACCAGATCACAGTGTAGCTGGGGTACCTCATCTGGAGGGCCGATCCAGATCCGCTCCGGCCCGATGTCGTTGCGCGCGAGATTGTCCCGCGTGGATACAAGCGCCTGAGGGTCGTGGTCCACCGCAATGACCTGCCCGGCGCCGAGCCGCAACGCTGCCAGCGCCAGGATGCCGCATCCACAGCCATAGTCCGCCACCACTGCGCCTTCGAGATCCAGGCCGCTCAGCCAGGACAGACACAGTGTGGTGGTTGGATGAATGCCGGAGCCAAAGGCGAGACCCGGATCGATCACGAGCACGGGGCGGCCATCTTCCGGTGGGCGCGCATACGACGGAGTCACCCAGAGGCGCTCAGAGAAACAGCGCGGCGCCAGGCCCTCCCGCCAAGTTTCCGACCAGTCCCTATCCTCGAGCCGCGAGATCTCGAGATCCTCGAGACCACCCACCATGCTCTGGCGCCAACGGGCCGCGAGCCCCCGCAGATCGTCGCCGACACCCTCTCTATCCTCGAACAGAGCGCTCATCACCGCCCTCGACCAGAGAGGCGCTTCTCCTGGATCGGGCTCCATGATCGGCTCGTCGGCCGCATCGGTGAGCGATACGGACACCGCCCCCAAGGCCTCGAGGTCCCTCTCCATGGACCCCACGTCCTCGCGTGGAAGAGTTAGGGTAAATTTCAGCCAGCCCACGTCGATACCTCAGCCGATCACGATAATCGGCTCTTGAGCCTCAACCAGCTGCGCGTCCTCCAGCAGAATCGCCTTCACGGTCCCGGCTCTCTCGGATTCGATGCGGTTCATCATCTTCATGCTCTCGATGATGCAAAGCACATCCCCAACCTCCACTTTCTGCCCCGGCTTTACGAACGGCTCCTCGCTGGGCGCAGGGCCGCGATAGAAGGTTCCCACGAGAGGCGAGCGAACTATGAAACCGTCGAGCGCTGCGGCTGAACGCGACGGGGGGGCTGGTTGCACATCGGCAGTCGCCGCTGGTGGCGCCACAGCAGCAGCCAATTGCGGCGGCGGCCGGGAGATGCGGATGGTCTCGTCCGCTTCCCGGATCTCGAGCTCGGTAATCCCCGACTCCTCTAGGAGCTCGATGAGCTTCTTGATCTTTCGTATGTCCATTTACCGTTCTCCTAGTTCCCGCCGGCATCCATGCCCCTGAGCTAGTTCTGCGCCGCAGCCCCGTCACCCAGCGAGCTGGGTCAAGGCCGCCTCGAGCGCGAGGGTGTACCCCTGAGCCCCCAGTCCAACGATCACGCCCTTGGCGACGTCCGACAGATACGAATGCTGCCGGAAGGGCTCACGCGCGTGGACATTGGAGAGGTGGACCTCGATGAAGGGTATCTCCACCCCCAACAGCGCATCTCTGAGAGCGATGCTCGTGTGGGTGAGAGCCCCGGGATTCAGCACAATGAACCCCACCCCTTCCTCGCGGGCACGATGCACGCGCTCGATCAGCGCGTGCTCGGCGTTAGATTGAAAGAAATCGACATCGACACCCGCACGCTGCCCCTGCTGCTCGAGCCGCTGGTTGATGTCATCCAGCGTATCGGTGCCGTAAATCTCGGGCTCACGGGTTCCGAGCAGATTGAGATTCGGCCCGTGCATGATGAGTATTCGAGCCATCTTGAATCATCCAGAGCGTTGACGTGCGATTATGGGAACTTACACGTTCGACGCAAGTTCCCGGCAAGTTCTCTACAAAGTTTGGCCAAGAAGCGCCAGCTCAGGCTGACTCAAAAAGTGCGTGAGATGGCTGTCGAGGGCTTCTGCATCGATCTCGCCCTGTATCCTGAATTCGGGACGCTCACGACCGTTACTATCGAAGAAGAGGAAACTGGGCGGCCCGAACAGGTCGTATTGGAGCAGAAGCGCCTGCTGAGACGGATCGTTCTCCGTCACGTCCGCTCGCACCAGCCGGAACTGAGACAGTGACGCAGCGATCTCCGTGCGCGGAAACACCCGGCGCTCCATCACTTTGCAGGAAATACACCAGTCCGCATAGACGTCAACGAATACCGGCTGACCAGAGCTCGCCGCCAGCGCCACCTCTCTGCGTAACGCATCCAGACCCTTTACGTCGACGAATCGAAGCTCGGCCTGCCCGGCCACTGTGCCCTCACCGGCTGCGAAGCGCCCAAGAGGTTTCATTGGATCGTCCGCACCGCTGGCGGCGCCCACCACCAGCACCACGCCGTAAATCAGCATGAGAGCCCCGGACGCCTTCCACAGCTGTCCCCAGCCATCGCGGGGGGTCAAATCCAGCGCACCGAGATACACGCCGGAGCCGATCAAAAGCGCCGCCCACAGCATGAGCGTGACAGGACCCGGGAGGACCCGCTCGAGCAGCCAGATGGCAACACCGAGAAGCATCACGCCGAACACGGCCTTCACGGCGTTCATCCATACCCCTGCCCTCGGCAGAAGATGACCACCGGAAGTGCCAATGACCAGCAGCGGCAGTCCCATTCCGAGACCCAGAGCAAGCAGCGCCAAGCCCCCGAGCACCGCATTGCCCGTGCTGCTGATGTAGATCAACGCGCCGGCCAGCGGCGCCGACACGCACGGCGATACCACCAGCGCCGACAAAGATCCCATGATGACGACCCCGGCGTGCTTTCCACCTTGCTGGCGTTCGCTGAACGCATTCAGCCGGTTCTGGAGGGCGGAAGGCAAAGCGAGCTCGTAGAAACCGAACATCGACAGAGACAAGACCGCGAAGACCGCCGCAAAGAACACCAGCACCGGTGGCGACTGCAATGAAGCCTGCAGATTCAGCTGCGCCCCGAAGAAGCCGACGATCACGCCGACAATGGCGAAAGTGAACGCCATGCCGAGGACATACGCCAGCGACAACGTGAAAGCCCGGCGGCGACTGACCTCGCCCTCGCCCACGATGATGCTCGAAAGTATGGGAACCATGGGCAGCACGCAGGGGGTGAACGCAAGGGTGATTCCGGCGGCGAAGAAAACGGCGAGCGCCCAGAGTAACGCGCCTTCCGAAAGTAGCGCCGCCATCCGGCTTTCCTCCGTGGCCGGAGGCAGCGACTGAATGCTCAAGGCCGTAGACGCCGGGGCAGCGGCCATCATCCCAGCCCCTCCCGGGCCGCCAAAGCCTGGATCTTCGCTCGCGAAGCTCACCTGTCGCGTCTGGGGCGGATAGCAGAGCCCCTTGTCCGCACACCCCTGATAGCTGATGCCGATCTGCAACCCTTCAGCCGCGTTGCCGAGGATCGGCACCTCGATCTCGACGTCGTGGTAGTACACCTCCACCTCGCCGAAGAATTCGTCTTCCTTGTGCTTGCCTTCTGGAATTCGCGGCGCGCCCAGGCGCATGCCGCTACGCTCCGCCGTTTCGAACCCGAACTGATGTCTATAGAGGTAGTATCCCGGCGGCATTTCCCAGCGCGCATGGAGGACCCCGTCGCTCAGTCGGCTCTCGAAGCGAAACGCCTCATCGACCTGGAGAAACTCGTCCTGCTCGTCGACCAACGCATTCAAGGCCAACGTACGATCAGACGTAGCCGCCGACGCCATTCCCGCTCCGAGACAGAGGGCAAGAATCAGCGTAATTCGTGCGATGAGTTCCATACTTACTGACCGAAGCATAGTGCTGCAGGTCCTACGACCCTTATGGGGAACGCAAGTTCACGACAAGCCAGTATAGTAGCGCGGATGGCGGTCCATTCTGCCAAGCACTTAACGTTCGTCGTGTGCTCAACGCTCATGCTTCTGGGCTGTGCGCTGCTTCACCCTACCGATGCGTCGGAGTCCACCCCCGCCGCACCGGCCATGTCCTCCGAAGAGCTCGCGCGGCAGGTGGCATCGCTGCTGCTCGACGCGGAGGACGCGATGGCGCAGCGCCGATACATGGCTCCCCCCGAAGCCAACGCCAACCAGATGTTCCGGGCGGTGCTGGTGCTGGAGCCCACGAACGATGCGGCTTTTCGTGGCCTCGAACGTATCGTCGAGGCCCATCTCGAGCTGGCAATCCATGCCTTCGAGACCCGCAGGATGGGTGAGGTGTATGCCAATCTCGCCATCGCCCGGCGTGTCGATCCACGACACCCCAGCATCGCCACCGTCGAGCGACAGATGGAGCTGCTGACCTCCACCAAACGCGATGTGTATTCCCTCGAGCGCGACGGGGTGGCCGCTCGTGAGGCGAGCGTCAGGCGCCAGCTGCAACGCATCGGCTTCGAAGCCAAGACCCGTGATGCGCTGTGCGTGATCACCGCACGCTCCGACCCGGAGGGACGCTGGATCTATCAGCAGCTCGCCGATTCACCGGGAGAGAAGCGCGTCCGCGCGGAGATCGAGATCGGCACGCCTCCGTCGGTGGAGCTCAGATATCTACCCACGAAATCCCGTCTTTGAACCACCGCGAGATTCCTCCGACACTGGATCGATCCCCGGCCTTTAACCCTTTATAACTATTTGATTTTAAAAGGATTACGAGGCTCCATATTCCGTCTATATTTCAATGACGACGCACGATTTCGAGGCGCCGAGGGGAACGATTGAATGGGCAGGATGAGCCTCGCAAAAACACTCTCTCTGGGTGTCACCAGCCTCCTCCTGCTGCTGTGTATCTGTACCGTCATCGCAACCCTTGGCTCCACGCGCAACCATCTAAGCCTGCAGCTTCGCTCCCACGCCCAGGAGACCGCGGCGTCATTGGGACTGGCGCTAGGCTACGCCGAAGCCGAGGCGGACCACCTGATCAACGCGGTATTCGAGCGCGGCCGCTATCAGTCCATTCGATATCTCGATCCCAACGGCGCCGTGCTGGCGCAACGAGATCTGAACCGGTATCCGACGGAAGTTCCCGCCTGGTTCACGAGCCTCATCACCCTGCCGGCGGCGAGCGAGAAGGCCAAGGTGCTGCGGGGCACGCGGACAGCCGGAACCGTCGAAGTGGTACTCCATCCAAACCACGCCTATCGCGATCTCTGGAGCATTTTTCTGGAGCAGGTGACGTTCACGAGCATGGCAATGGTGGGGGTGCTGCTGCTGATGGCAGCCTGCATGCGTTTCATCACGCCGCCCCTGCATCAGATCGAAGAAGGCGCACGCGCCATCGCTCAAGGCGACTTCACGCGCCGCATCGCGCCATCACGTTTTCGAGAGCTCGACCACGCCGCCACGGCGGTCAACCTGATGGTCGAGCGCCTTGAACGCTTGTTCAACGATCAAGCCATGTTGGCCGACGCGCTGCGTCGAGAGGCCACCACCGATACCGTGACCGGCTTGCCCAACCGCCGCGAGTTCGACGGACAGGTGCTTGCAATACAGGCCGGGGAGCATGCCACCGCGCCGGCCGCGCTCATGCTGGTATCCGTCAGGCATTTCGACCGGTTCAACACAAAACACGGTCGACGCGAGGGCGACAGACTGATGCGCGATCTCGCCATGGCGCTTCAGCCCATCACGTCCCGGGTGCCCAGCGCGATCCTTGCCCGCCGCAGCAGCACCGACTTCGCGATTTTCCTGCCCGGGATTGGGCTGGAGAAAGCACGCACTGAACTCGAACGCTGCTTTCGCGCCACGGTGACCTGCCTGCTTGCACACGATCCCGAGCTCGACGACGGGATTCATGCAGGCATGGGCTTCAGCCTGAGGGACGTCTCGCTAACGAGCCTTCTGAGCCGCGCCGACATGGCGCTGCGACACGCCGAGGCCGAAGAGCACAACGGCTATCACTTCTACGTGGAAGACGACCGCCAGGACACCGTCTCCCTCGTCATCAAGCAGGCGGAGAGCTGGCGTGCAACCCTGGAGCATGCACTCGAGGAAGATCTGTTCAGCTTTCAGTATCAGCCCGTCATGTCGGCATCCACCGGACGTCCGATTCAGCACGAGGCGCTGGTGCGTCTCGCCGTCGACGGGAAGCTCCTGCGCGCCGGGATATTCCTCCCGATGGCCGAGCGTTTCCACATGCAGGCGGCGCTCGACCGATGGATCGTGAGTCACCTGACCGCCATCGCGCCCACGCGGCTGCGCACGCCGGTCACCATCAATATCTCCGGGCGTTCCATCGAAGACGAGGGTTTTCGAACGTGGCTTCTGGACCATCTGGCCGGCACCGTAGAGCGCGCCCGCTTCGTCATCGAACTGTCCGAGCACGCACTGCGACCCGCCCGCGACGCGGTGATCAATCTGTTCCAGAGTCTCAGCGAGCTCGGGGTGGGCACGTCCATCGACCACTTCGGTGTCGGGGGGGTGAATTTCTCCTATCTCGAGATGCTCAACCTCACCCAGGTTCGGGTGCACAAGAGCCTGATAAGAGAGCTCGACCGCAAGGGCGACCAGCAGTTCTTTCTCAAGAGCGTCGTGCAGGTGAGCCGAGCCGCGAACACGCGCCTGATCGCCGAAGGCATCGAATCTGCGGGGGAGTGGCGCGCCGTGCGCCGTCTGGGTCTCGATGCAGGTCAAGGCCACTTTCTCGCGCCTCCGGTGTAGCGGCCAGTAACTAGTGTCCAGAAATTCGCCGTCCGGGCGAATTTCTTCCCACGCTGCCCTTCAGCAGCCACGCCATCCATGCCCCAGAGCTAGTGTCAAGGCACCCGCACAGCCCATCGCATCATCGCCCGTCCGGCGTGCGGGCAGAGGTGCGCGCGTCGAGATCCACCGCTACGTGGCGCAGGACCCAGGCTGCTATTGCGGCGAGAGGATTCTGTTATGATTTCCGGCCGCCGCAGCCTCCGGCCGGCGGCCCGCAACCGACTGTGCTCAATCCCAGACATCCCGTGAGGGCCGGAGACGCCGTTCCTCTCGGGTTGGAATTCGACGCCGGGATCCGGCTGGAACTCGGCATCGAATAGAACGAATCGAGGGGTCATGAATACGCTTCGCAACACCTGGCAGCAGATGATGGGACACCTGCCCGTGCCCCACGTGAGGGGCTGGAAGCTCCCCATGCGCGTCGCCGGCGGCGTGCTCGGGGTCTACATCGTCGTCTGCATCGTGTTTGCCGTCCTCTGGGATCACGAGCCGGATCTGTTTGACGTAGGCGAGAATGCGGCACGCATGATGGAGTCACGCAATCGCCAGGTGGTCACGGGCGTCCCCACCACTTCCGCCCTGATCACGATGGCCGAGACCCTGCTCGACAAGCGTGGTGGCTATCTCTCGAACGATATCTTTCCGCCGTCCATCTGGATGGACAACGTGCCCAATTGGGAATTCGGGGTGCTCGTCCAGCTACGTGACATGAGCCGGATCATGCGCAACGACTTGAGCCGTTCGCAGTCTCAATCCCAGGAGGATCCGGATCTCAGCAAGGCGGAAGGAAAATTCTTTTATCGCAACGACAGCTGGATCTTCCCCGAGACCGAAGGCGAGTACCGCGACGGCATTGCTTACCTTCGTGACTATCTCGATCGTCTCTCCAATCCCGCCAATACGAGGGCGCAGTTCTACGCCCGCGCGGATAATCTTGCGAGCTGGCTGGCCACGGTGGAGACGCGACTCGGAAGTCTCTCCCAGCGCCTGTCCACGAGTGTCGGCAAACGGCAGCTGAACCTCGATCTCGCTGGCGACTCTGCGGCTACCCGCGCCACCGAAGTGCCCTTGGACGAGGAGATTCGAACGCCGTGGCTGGAGCTCGACGATGTCTTCTACGAAGCGCGCGGCCAGACCTGGGCGTTGATCCAGCTATTGCGCGCCGTCGACCTGGATTTCGCCGATGTGCTCGAGGACAAGAACGCGCGGGTGAGCGTGCAGCAGCTCATCCGGGAGCTCGAGCCCACCCAGGACCCGATGTGGAGCCCGGTGATTCTCAACGGCACCGGCTTTGGAATGCTCGCGAATCACTCGCTGGTGATGGCATCGTATGTATCGCGAGCCAACGCGGCCATCATCGATCTGCGAAGGCTGCTCTCACAAGGTTGACCGATTCGAGCCGGGCAACGACCCTCAACACCCTCGTCAGCCATTTTCTTTTGGAAGCAGTCCGGTATCATAGCCGCGCTTCGCGAAACGGTACGCATCAACCACCGGAATCCGAATCCCCATGATAGATCTGCTCTTGCTGCCACCGATTTTCGGTGTCGTCGGACTCGTCGCCGCACTCGTGCTCTACCTGCTGGTGATTCGCTATCCGGACGGAGAAGGCCGCATCAAACAGATTGCCGACACCATTCACGCGGGAGCGATGACGTTCATGCGCCGCGAGTACACCATGCTCGCGCTGTTCGCGGGCGCGTTGGTGGTGATGCTCTTCTTCTCCCCGGGTCTTGGCGTCGATACCGCCATCGCGTTCGTCATCGGCGCGGTGTCCTCGGGACTCGCCGGCTGGCTCGGCATGTACGCGGCCACCAGGGCCAATGTGCGCACCACGGTGGCTGCACATACCAAAGGCGCAGCCACGGCGCTGACGGTGGCCTTCTTCGGCGGATCGATCATGGGCCTGTGCGTTGCGTCCCTCGGGCTGATCGGACTCGGATCGCTCTATCTGATGTTCGGCGGAGATCCCGAGACCGCACACCACATTCACGGCTTCGGCATGGGCGCATCCACTGTCGCGCTCTTCTCGCGAGTCGGCGGCGGCATCTTCACCAAGAGCGCGGATGTGGGGGCCGATCTCGTCGGTAAGGTAGAAGCGGGCATTCCCGAGGATGATCCGCGCAACCCCGGCGTGATTGCCGACAACGTCGGCGACAACGTTGGGGACGTTGCCGGTATGGGATCCGACCTCTTCGAATCCTATTGCGGCGCGATGATCGCCTCGATTGCCATTGCCTCGACCCTCGCGTTCGCCACGGTGGCCAACCTGGTCCCCGCCGCCGATGGTGAAGCCGGAGCGCGGGCGGCGTTGATGTCCCTGCCGTTGTTTATCGCGTCGACGGGACTCATCTGCGCCATCATCGGCATCGCCATCGTGCGCTCCCGCTCAACGAGCGCACCGGCCGTGGCGCTTCGCATCGGCATGGTGGGCACACCCATACTCTTCATCGCAGCCTCGTACTTCGTGATCGAAGCTCAGGGCGTGAGCTCGGACGTGTGGTGGGCGGTGGTATGCGGCGCGGTCGGCGGCGTGGTCATCGGCCTGGTCACCGAGTACTACACGTCGGCCGGTCCCATCGTGAAGATTGCGAAGGCGGGGCGGACCGGTGCGGCCACCGTGATGATCACGGGGCTCGCCGTGGGCATGCAATCCGTCGTAGTCCCCGTTCTCACGATCTGCGCAATCATCTTCGTGTCGACGCAGCTCGCCGACATTTACGGCGTCGCCATCGCGGCGGTTGGGCTGCTCGCGACGGTTGGCATGACCATGGCGGTGGATGCCTACGGACCGGTGGCAGACAACGCCGGCGGCATCGCGGAGATGGGGGGACTGGGGGAAGAGACCCGCGCCATCACGGATTCGTTGGACGAGCTCGGCAACACCACGGCAGCCATGGGCAAGGGATTCGCCATCGGTGCCGCGGCCCTTGCGGCTCTCGCCATCATCGCCGCCTTCGTGGAAACGGTCGGCCACGAGATGGGGCGCGAGTTCACCCTGCATCTCGGCAATCCCCAGGTGCTGATCGGGCTCTTCATCGGCGGACTGATCCCGTTCCTGATCGCCTCGATCACCATGACCGCCGTGGGTGAGGCGGCCATGGAAATGATCGTCGAGATTCGCCGCCAGTTCCGGGAAATCCCCGGGCTGCTGGAAGGTACCGCGGAACCGGACAACACGCGGTGCATCGACATCGCCACCTCCGCCGCGCTCAAACGCATGTTGCTCCCGGGCGCCATCGCAGTCGCCGCGCCCCCCGTCATCGGGTTCGGCATCGGGCCCGAAGCCCTTGGCGGGGCGCTCGGCGGCGCGCTGCTCGGCTGCGTGTTGCTCGCGCTCATGATGGCGAACGCCGGCGGCGCGTGGGACAACGCCAAGAAATACGTGGAGAAGGGCAATCTCGGCGGCAAGGGCTCCGACGTTCATGCAGCCACCGTGGTCGGCGACACCGTGGGGGACCCGTTCAAGGATACCTCCGGCCCAGCGATGAACATCCTGATCAACGTGATGGCCATCGTGAGCCTGGTGATTGCGCCGCTATTGGTTTGAGCCTTCGAGCTGCAGCATTTGAGTTTCATTCGCAGCACGTAGAGATCTCACGGAGCAGATCGAGGCCTCAAGGGCATCGCACGAAGCGGGTGCTGGAGTCTCTTCTCGCTACCGCTCGTCGGACGTCCTGTCCTCCTCGCTGCGTATCGGCGTCGCTCTCTACATCCCTCTCTTGCCATATAAAGAGCGCGCCGCCTCAAACGCCGCCAGAAGAGACTCCAGCACCCACTTCCCAGCACCAGCTCGTTCGAACGAGACGTTGGGAGAGAAGCATCGCCCTGCCCAGGGTTCTACATCCTTTAGTTTTACGTAGTGATGAAGGGGAGTGGGTGTCGGAGGCTTGTCGGGCGGGCGTAGCGGGTGCAGC